>DASPNB010000563.1:0-4042 GCA_035626755.1 Flavipsychrobacter sp. | reverse complement strand
TGACCTCACCCCCGACCCCTCTCCACAAGTGGAGAGGGGAGATTACACAGGAGTTCCAGGATTGGGTACTTGATGCCGCCGAGTCCGGCCGTGCCGTGACCCGACGGGGAAGGAATCCCTCAATACGCTTCAAATCAACTTCAATTACTGTTTTCTGGCTAACGGGGGCCATGCTTGGTTGAAATATAGAAACGTTCATGCCCAGTAGGCTTTTGGCCTTGCAAAAACAGCAATCTTGAACTTTCCCCGGACAGTAATGTTTACAAAACGGCTTTTTATCGGCAGTTCGGGATGCCCTGCGGAACATCCCGAACATCGGTGGACGGGGACGGAGCCAGAAAAGAAAGGATTGGAATAGGTCTTTTGTGGATAGCTTTATTTGCGAGCCGCTCCGAATTTTTGTAACTTTAACGAGTTAAAAGCCTATGAACCGCTATGAATTGGCACGGGAAAAACCACATATTTTAGATTGATCTAAAATATGTGGATATCTTCTATAAGGGTTTTATGTTAAAAATCCAAGGAAAAGTTGTCCAATGTGGATACCTTTTTCTATTTTTGATCCGTTCTGAATAAATAATGGTGGGTTAGGAATGATTATTGTATTATTCTAATAAGTCAACCAGTTATTACTATGTCTCGCACACTTCAAAACACCACTAAAACGGCAGCAACTAACGTAGATCTACAAGGATGGTTTGAAACCTTGATTGAAGACATCAAGGTTGACCAATTCATGATGGAACAAGACGTTGCGCCCACCCATAAGAAAGATTTCTATACGGCTGCCTCACAGGGTGACGAAAGGAAGGTCAATTCTATGATTCGGGTGTCGAGCTCTATGTATTTTTTAAAAGGCTTGATTGCCGAGTATTTCGAAGAATTGAGCAAAAGGAATAAATGGCCTCTTGACTTAGCAATGAGTTTATCAGACTCCAAGATATTGGTATGGGCTCAGATAAACGATGAAGACTATGAGACGGAAAAGGCTCTCATGCTTTCTGAAGCAAAGGCAAATTCCAAATATTTTGATGATGGTTTTTATATTACTTCAACCATAGTTGAAAAGGGAGACGAACTTCCAATCCCTACCGATTATTCTCTAGTGCAACTTAAAACGAAGTAATACTTTGTGGCTGACTATAACCAACACATACAGCAAGCAAAGAAAAATCTGTCTTTTTTGTGTAGTGTAAATCTACAAATTCCCGGGAGTACCGATTGGCAAGTAACCTCTGCATTTTATGCGGCAGTTCATCTTATGAACGCTAGACTAGCCAACATAGCGGATCACCATTACAGATCACACGAAAAAGTTAACGATGCATTAAACCCCTTCAACGCCACGCCTACGGCGCTGCCAGAAGACGAGTATCTAGCTTATATTATTCTGCAAAACCTAGCTCGAAGAGCCAGATATCTTTGCCATCACGATAAAAATAAGGGTGGTGACAGGGCACATTTCACAGACGTAAACCATTTTGTCCGTGCCATTACTCAGTTGGATATATTAATGCGGTATATGGCAGCCACACACGCCGTTGACTTTGAATCCTACGAAATAAATTGTGCACAAATAGACACCATTGGACTAACTTATTTTTCTCATCTTAAGGTGGAAACTGTCGCCGAATAACACCCCTCTAGTGTAAAGCAGCATATTTATTCCTGCCAGGAGAGGAGTCTTAAATTAAGTTATCTCGCCTTTTTTGAGCAGTAGGCGGATTCGTTTTGGGTTGCTTACTATCCAGAGCAGGTCGTGGGCGAGAAGGAAGGTGACCTCACCCCCGACCCCTCTCCACAAGTGGAGAGGGGAGATTACACAGGAGTTCCAGGATTGGGTACTTGATGCCTGTATGTACAAGAAGTTGTATTGGCTTTAGTAGGTGATTTCAGCTTTGTCGCGGGGAAGGAAGTGGAGAGGGGAGATAACACAGGAGTTCCAGGATTGGGTATTTGATGCCTGTATGTACAAGAAGTTGTATTGGCTTTAGCAGGTGATTTCAGCTTTGTCGCCTTGATGCCGCCGAGTCCGGCCGTGCCGTGACCCGGCGGGGAAGGAGTTTGTATCCGGTCGGGAGACCGGTTACTTTGTGTGGGCACGAGAGCGCTGCGCTGAACTCTCGCACCAGTGGTTTTGTTTTTTAAGAGAGTTGTCCTTTTTTGAGCAGGAGTTTTATCCGTTTCTGGTTGCCTACTATCCAGAGCAGGTCGTGGGCGAGGAGGACGACAGAAGAGTCAGGGTTTAGTATGCGCTCGCCGTTTCTTTCTATGCCTACTATCAGGCCTTTGGTGCGTTCTCTTATAGCTGATTCTTTTATTGATACTCCGTCCAGTTCAGAACCTTCAGCGATCTCTACCTGCTGCAGCGAAACCTCTCTTTCAGGAGAATCGTAGTTGACGGCTACCGTGGAGCTCTGCTCCATGTGCTTCTTAAAAGCTTCAAGCTGCTCATCGGTGCCTATTACGTAGAGCACATCCCCGGGGTATATTTTTTCAAAACGGTCGGGGACCTGTATAGTGAAGGTGCCGCGTTTTATCATGGCGATATTTACGCCGATGGTCTCCCGCAATTGCAGCTCCATTAAGGTTTTACCAATGCCTGTAAAACCGGCCGACAGGGTAAAACTGGAAATGTGGGCGTCCCAGGGAACAAGGTGTACTCCACTCTCCCGCAGTTCTACTTTTTCCTTGTCGTTCAGGTTGCTCATAAAGCGCCGCTCTATGCGGTCATAAATTGCCTGCAGTCTTTTATAGGTGAGCAGCATGAGGAGAACAAAAGCGGCCAGGGCTATCAGGGCTACCTGCAGCGATAACATGTTATTGATCAAAAATCCAATAAAGAATACGGCGAGGGCAATACGCAGACTACGCATCATGAAGAGAGGCCCCCTGTAGCGGCCATTTTTTTTGAGCCTGGCTGTTAGCTCAGCTTTTACATTTCTAACGGCCAGGGCCCAGAGCAAGGGTGAAATGATGAGCAGGGTAATGAGTGGAGCAGCAATACCGGACCAGGCAGCGCCCGGCATGCCGGCCATGGTATACCTGCCCATCAGCATTATTACGCCAATGATGACGATGGAGAAAATACCTGCCTGGACAAGATTGGCCCGCAGCACCAGACGCCAGTCGCTTACCGACCGTATGGCACCCGCAGAGGAGCTATAACGATCGATAGACTGCACAAAACGGGCAGGAAGCTTTACACTCAGCCAATTGTAAAAAGGAGTGGAAGCCTTGATCATGTAAGGGGTAGTGAAGGTAGTGATAGCCGAAACCGCCACGGCGATGGGATAGAGGAAATTGGAAGTGACGTTAAGCGTTAAGCCCAATGTAGCAATGATGAAAGAGAACTCACCTATCTGTGAAAGGCTCATTCCCGCCTGCACGGAAGTTTTCAGGGGTTGACCTGATATAAGTGCCCCCGCTGTGTTGCTAATGGATTGGCCCAATATGGTGATGACTGATATCAGTGCAATAGGGCCTGCATATTCCAGCAGCACCTTGGGATCTATCAGCATGCCCACGGATACAAAGAAAACCGCACCGAAAAGATTTTTTACCGAGAGCGTAAGGTGTTCGATCTTTCCGCCCATAGTTGTTTCAGCAAGGATAGAGCCCATAATGAAGGCGCCTAGTGCGGGAGAGAAGCCGACATTGGTAGCAAGCACCACCATCATGAGGCAAAGAGCAATGGCGCTTACCAACAGCATTTCATCGGTCATGAAGGCACGTGCACGGCGTAGCAGGGAAGGCAGAAAGAATATGCCGGTAACGAACCAAAGCACAAGAAAGAAAACAAGTTTGCCCACGGAGAGCAGCATTTCGACCCCCGAGAACTGGCGGCTGACAGCGAGTGTAGAAAGGAGCACGAGCAGGAGTATGGCCACCAGATCCTGCACCACCAGGATGCCTACCACGAGGCCTGCGAATTTTTTTGCTTTTACACCGAGCTCTTCGAAAGCGCGCACGATGATAGTAGTAGATGAGATGGACAAAATGCCGCCGAGGAATACGCTGTCCATAGTGGTCCAGCCGAGTG
>DASPNB010000562.1:0-5131 GCA_035626755.1 Flavipsychrobacter sp. | reverse complement strand
TTTGGTTGCCAGACATCAGCGTATGGTCCTTATACATTTGTTGAGCCTCCATTCTCTGTCGACTTTGATACAGCTACAAGGTTCGGTTGTACATTCGACACCGTTGATTTCTTTGACAACAGCATAGGTGTTACCCAATGGGCCTGGGATTTCGGCGATGGTGCTTCCAGCAACTTGACAAATCCTTCTCACCCTTATCAGCAAGGTGTGTACACAGCTACCTTGGTTGGTACCAACGGTTTCTGTACAGATACTAAATCAGTGCAAATATCGTTGGTTCACCCGCTCGATGCTATATTTACTGTAAGTAAAGACAGCATCTGTAATGGTGAAACGATCATTTTTACTAACCAATCAATTGGTACCAACTACATTTACGAATGGGATTTCGGTGATGGAACCCGCGATACAGCTTTCAATACTTCACATACCTATACTACCGATGGTATTTACAACGCAACTCTTACCCTGGTAGACTTCGTGCCATGTACTAATGTTGAGTCGCAACCAATTGTTGTAGCTTCTATAGACATAGCTATTGGTCCTAAAGACACTTCGGTTTGTCTGTCTGATTCTATGATGCTGTACTCTGAAACATTTGCTCCGCCTTACTTCAGCGATGGTATACAATACACATGGACTCCCGGAGATAACATAGGCAGTACTAACACTCCTCAGACTAATTTTTATTCTGAAGTATCAGGTACATACTCTTATATACTTACTGCTACAGGCTATCCCATGGGTTGTACAGCGTCTGATACCCTAAGCTTCTTTGTACAGCCGAGGCCGGTACTTATTAATGTAACTCCTGACCAGGTGATCAAATACGGCGACAATGTTCAGCTTAATGCCGAGGGTGTTACTTATTACCTCTGGACACCAACGATGACTCTGGACAATCCAAACATCAGTTCTCCAATGGCGACGCCAAGAGAGCCGGTTACTTACACCGTTGTTGGTATGAATGAGCACGGTGGCTGTCGCGATACAGCTTACGTAACTATTGGTATCGACTACACTATGGATGAATTCATCCCTTCTGTATTCTCTCCGAACGGCGACGGCAGGAACGATGTGTTCAGGATGGTGAATATGAAATACCAGAAACTGGTGGAGTTCCGTGTCTTTAACCGGTGGGGTAAAGAAGTATACAATAATGTAGATCCTGCCAAAGGATGGGACGGTAGATACAACGGCGCGCCTCAGGATCCGGGTGTTTACACTTACCTGATAAGGGTTAATACTCCCGATGGCGGTCTTAAAACTTATAAAGGCGACGTAACGCTGGTACGATAGTATTTTGGTTAAATGCATCATATAAAAGCCGGCCCATTTCGTTGGGTCGGCTTTCCCTTTTTGATATAGTAAAAATAAAATTGTTTCTATAAATTTGAAGAAAACATAAAATTCTTTTTAAATTAGATTTTAAATTAAACCCACTACAAAACAGAAACAGTTTTTTAAAGATATTCTACTATAACCATGCAAACGGGAAAGGGCTCATTCATTTGAGTCCTTTTTCTTTTTGAAATAATATAATTCTAATAAACGATTTTCTATTTTTGAGTACCCACGCACTGAAATTATGTTGTTAAAGCGGATAAGTTTTTTTGTCCTGGTTGTACTCTGTTGCTCCAAAGCATCCGCTATTTCATACCCCGATAGTATCTTATTCAAAGGTTATGCTGACCAGTTTACCTTCCGCGAGAACCTGGTGCCGCACAGTGTTAAGGGCTATTCGCCCCAGCAGGCAAAGCGGCACCTTGACTCTTTGCAGCAATGGGCTGACAGCAAAGACGATGTGGTGTTAAAATACGGCTTGATGATTAGTAGTAGTCATATAAGTCTCAGTCAAGGTCTTCCTGACACTACGAAGGCAGAAAAGGGCTTGCTGCGATTGGCGCAGAAATTGGAAGAAAACGGCCTGCCCGAATTGCAGGCGGAAGCGCAGCAAAGGCTGGCAATGTACTATTGGGAGCGAAGGAAGTTCGCCCAGGCCTTTGAGCACCACATCAACGCCTACAACATCTATTCAAAGATGAGTGTCAAAGAGTTTCCTGCTAAGCCTCAGTTTCTGCTTGACTTTGGAGGAAGGTATTATCACTTTGCCGACTACGGGAACGCCATAGCCTACGTGTTAGAAGGATACCGGGCCAATCCCGGCATGAAGGAAGGATACATATTCACGATGCTCAATACGCTGGGGCTTTGTTACTTGTACGCCGACAAACTGGATTCAGCCGAATATTACTTCCGGAAAATACATGATCTGGCGGAAAGCAAAAATGACGCGCAGTGGCCCGGTATAATAAGCGGGAATCTCGGCGGGCTCTATTTTAAACTCCATCGCTACGACGAGGCGCTGAAATGGTTTCGGAAGGAAATTAGTAGCTCCGATGGAAGGGCATCTATGAATGTAGCCAACAGCTACGCTATCATGACTGAGATATTCATAGACAGAGGACAAAAAGACACTGCCTTGCACTATGCGAATATGGCCTACGGCATTCTTAAAGGAAAGGAAAATTACACAAAGAGGTACGACATAAACAGGATGATCTACTTAAGCTTGGCAAAAGCCCACTTTGCCAATGGCAACATGGCTCAGGCTTATAAGTTTCTCGATTCCTCGATGGTGGCTAAGGACAGCGTGGATAAAAAGCGCAACGCACATGTCCTGGCCGGTATTCGCCACAAAATAGGTGCTAACGAGCGCCTGAAAGAACAGGAGCAGTTTGAACGGGACGCCGGTAACTACAAAACCATCAGGAACATCCTGATCATCACCATAATACTACTGGTCATCATTGGTGTGCTTCTATACAACCGCCAAAAACTGAAACACTCCTTTTCCCAAAAACAACTCGAAGAAGAGAAAAAGTACATCGAGTCAGAGCTTGAAGTAGCTACTAAGCAATTGGGGTCACTGGTTACAAGTATATCAGAAAAGAACGACCTGATAGAGAAGTTCACATCCGAGCTCGACAGGTTGAGGGAACACTTATCGGATGAAAAGCTCTTTAAGGCCGATGAAGCATTAATGCACTTGCAAAAAGCTACTATTATTACCGACGATGAATGGGATCACTTCCTGCAGATGTTCGATAAGGTAAATGCCGGATTTATCACCAGGCTGAACAAGAAATTGAAGGGCCTCAGTCCTATAGAATCTAAGTTTATCATACTCAGCAAGCTGAAACTATCTACCAAAGAAGTGGCATCAGCCCTTGGTATTAGTCCCGAATCAGTGCGGCTTAACAGGAAGCGCCTGTACAGCAAGCTAGGCTTGGAAGAAGGCGAGCACAGTCTGCAAACCCTTCTTGATTCTATATGATTTTAAAAGCGTATTTTGTAAGTAAGGATATCAATGTTAGAATTCTTAAAAGAAATAGGAGTAAGCAGCACCGACACAAATGAGCGGCGGCTCAGGAAATATAACCTCGTGGTCATTGCTCTGTCATGTTGTATTATCTCTCCTCTTTGGGTATGGTTGTCATATTTGGCAGGTATGAAATCAGCGTCATTAATGCCGTTATACCTCATGCCGCTTTTTATCATAGGTATTATTTCCCTCCAGGTTTCCAAACAGGAAAAATACCTCTTCAATATAATTCTGATTACCGGCTTTCTTTGTCCTCTTATTATGCAGTGGCTCACTGGCGGATTGCTTAAAGGTGGCATCGTCATATTATGGTCGTTTCTCTCGCCGCTTGTTGCTCTTATTTTCAGGGATATTCCTAAGGCAAAAGTGTTTATGGCGCTGGTAGTGTTATCTATACTGGCTATGGGCTTTTTCAACGAGTACTTTGAGCAGTGGGGATACTATATAGATAAAGAGCAGAAACTGGCATTATTAACGGCTAACCTCGCCGCAGCAACCATCGTCACTTACCTCGCATTGCAATACTTCGTTACCCAGGTAAACCGCAGCAGGCAGGTGATAGCGGACCAGCAGAAAACCTCCGACACTTTATTGCTGAATATCCTTCCCGCCCACGTAGCCGAGGAACTGAAGTCAAATGGAAAAACAAATCCTACACTGCACGAAAATGCAACTATTCTCTTTTCGGACTTTAAAGACTTCACCCAGTTCTCAGAACTATTCACTCCTGAGGAATTAATAGGCGAGTTAGCCAAATGTTTCGAGACATTTGACGATATCATTTCCCGCCATGGCCTTGAGAAAATAAAGACTATCGGCGACGCATATATGTGCGTCGGTGGCATATCCCGCGAAAGAGGTGGCGCTGCCTATAGTGCTGAACGCTCGGTACTGGCCGCCATGGAGATGGCCCAATACATCCGCGATGTCCGAACTCAAAAGCTCAATGATGGCAAGGCCTACTGGGACGTCAGAATAGGTGTCCACACAGGGGATGTCGTGGCTGGTATCGTAGGTAAGAGAAAATTCGTTTTTGATATCTGGGGCGATGCCGTCAATGTAGCCAACAGGTTACAGACCTGCAGCGAGGAAGGCCGGGTTAATATCTCAGATACTACCTACAAACTGGTAAAGGATTACTTCTTATGCTCTCCCCGCGGTAAGATAGCGGTTAAAAATAAAGGTGAACTGGACATGTACTTCGTTGACGACCGCCTCGGTCTCAACTAGTCACATCCCCTGCCCAACTGGAACCTGAAGCCTACAAGTGTGGGAACGGTCACCAGGGTGTTCTTATACAGGTAATTCGTCGGAATACTTCCCTGTTTCGGGTAATCAGAATCAAGTTCTGCATACCTGAGACCCACTTCTAAACTGAATCCAACGCGCCTGGCTATACCCATTACATAGCCTATCTGGCCACCGCCCATAAAGCCTCGGGCCTTTGCGGTCTTTTCGGTCACCCAAGGTGCTATAATGCCATCATCCACCACCTCAAAGCTGCTCATATTAGCCATTGCATACCCTCCGCACAGGCCAAAGTAAAAATAACCCCCTCCCGCTTGCACAGCACGGTTAATATAAAGGTAGCTGGCTATAAAAGAGGATGCTATATCATTCTCAATATTGTTTACCTGCACGGTATTGGCAGGTGAGTATCCTGTCGCGGTTGACTTGTAAGTAATATTCTGGTATTCGCAGGCCACGCCCAGCTGCATCGCACTGAAATTCAAACCTATGCGGCCC
>DASPNB010000561.1:0-4236 GCA_035626755.1 Flavipsychrobacter sp. | reverse complement strand
TTTTGAGTTGACTGCATTATCTATTATGTTCTTAGAGGGGTACATAGCAGCACCGCCTACCATTACTGTCTTTTCCTTGCCTCCTGCATTAGCATTAGTACTTAAGCTCATGAGTGCAAGCGCCATAACCGGAATTAAAATGATACGTTTCATAATTGTTGATTTTTTGAGTTGATTAATTGGTTGTACTGGTATATCTACGTTGGGTTTTGCTTTCTGGTTTTCACCTTTTTTGAAAAATTTTGAAATCTTTTTAGCAACTTTTTGATATCTTTTTATCCACATGGCTCCCTACCGGGACCATATCGCGACATCGGTTTCCTATTTTTGACTCATGTTATTCAGCAATGTGGTAGGCCAGCAGGCGGCGAAGGATGGATTATTGAAAATGTGGCATTCCAACCATTTTCCGCATGCCCTTCTTATAGCCGGACCTGAAGGCACAGGTGGCCTGCCCATGGCCCTGGCCCTGGCACAATACATCTTTTGCGAAAACAAAACTGCGAATGACAGCTGCGGCGAATGTCCCGGCTGCCGCAAAGTCTCCAAACTGGAGCATGCCGACCTCCACCTCAGCTACCCTACTATTTCGCCCAAGCCGGGTACCAAGGCCATGAGCCGCTACTTCATCCAGGAGTTCCGGGAATTTATCGCCCAGACGCCTTACGGCACCACTTACGACTGGCTTCAGTTCATCAATGCCGAGAACAAACAGGGCAACATAACGGCAGAAGAATGTCGCGAGATAATAGAGACCCTGAACCTTAAATCTTATGAAGGCGGCAAGAAGCTTCAGCTCATCTGGCGGGCCGAATACCTAGGTAAAGAAGGCAACATTTTGCTTAAACTAATAGAAGAACCACCGGCAGATACCATATTGATAATCATAGCAGAAAACACTGAAGACATACTGCCAACAATCCTATCCCGCACACAACTCATAAGGTTGGCGCCGATCTCCGCCAGCGACATCGCAAGGGGTCTCCAGGAGCGTTCCCTGGCGGAGTCAAAGAAGGCTGCGCAGATCGGCCATATATCAAACGGGAGCTTTACGGAAGCCCTCCGTTTGGTCCGTCATGCTGAGAACGATCTCTTCCCCGAACTGAGAAAGTTGTTCAATATTATTTTTACCAATAATGGGTTGGCTATAGCTAAGTTTGCCGAGGAATGGTCTAAGTCCGGTCGGGAACAACAGAAGAACTTCCTGCACTATGTCATCCAACTATTGGAACAGGCCATCCGTGCCCGCTTTCTGCCGGACGCGCCTATTGCCTTACCGGGGGAAGAGGCCGAATTTGTCCAGAAACTAGCCAAAATGAGTAGCGGCCACGAGGCCATGGCGGCCATGGTAGAGGCAATTACCGATACAGTCTATTATATAGAAAGAAATGCCCATTCAAAGACGCAGCTACATGCACTATGCCTCAGGTTACAGTATATTATACAGAATAAAGAGTTAGCTTTGTAGATTGTAATTTATTTTCAGAATTAGCAGGGATACAACAATTGGTGAAGACGGGATCTGGATTATTGTAAAAAATTAAGTTCTTAATATAGTTTTTATAATACATGACAGTTGTATTGCCTGCATCAACATAAATATATATAAATGGGATGTGGCAATTGCGGGTCTGGCGCTAGTGGAAAGCCGAACGGTTGCAAAAGTAACGGAGGATGTAGTACAGGTGGTTGCAACCGCATGAATGTTTTCGATTGGCTTAGCGCTCTCCCCCTGCACGATAGTGCGAAACCGTACCCGGTAATAGAAGTGACGTTTAACAAGGGAAGCAGGAAAGACTTTTACCGTAATAATACCAACCATATACTCGAGAAAGGCGAATGGATAGCACTGGAAGGAGTAAGTGGTTTTGACATAGGCCAGGTAAGCCTCACAGGCGAACTGGTGAAGCTTCAGATGAAGAAGTATGGCGTGAAAGATGAGCCATCTCTGAAGCGCGTGCTCCGCCCTGCTACGGAGGACGATATCACTATTTTCAATACCAACAAGCAAAGGGAAGCCGAAATGCTCACGCGCTGCAGAGCTATGGCTAAGCAGTTCAACCTGGATATGAAGCTCTGTGAAGTAGAAATTCAGGCCGATGGTAAAAAAGCTACTTTCTTCTACACGGCTGACGGCCGTGTAGATTTTCGCGAGCTCATCAAAGCATACGCGGGTGAGTTTAAAGTAAAAGTGGAAATGCGCCAGATTGGTGCCCGCCAGGAAAGCGGTAAGGTAGGTGGCATCGGTTCCTGCGGACGCGAGCTCTGCTGCTCCACCTGGCTGACTGATTTTAAATCTGTGAATACCACAGCCGCCCGCTACCAGAATCTTTCTATCAACCAAACAAAACTTTCCGGCCAGTGCGGCAGGCTTAAATGCTGCCTTAACTACGAGCTGGATACATATATGGATGCTCTCCGCGTTTTCCCAGATAATGCTGAGGCGCTGGAAACTATAAAAGGAAAGGCTACTCTTCAGAAGCGCGATATATTCAAGAACCTGATGTGGTACAGCTATTCAGATAGCAGCAAGCAATACCCGCTCACTATAACCCGGGTTATAGAAATACTCACACAGAACAGGAATGGTCAGAAAGCTGACGAACTGCAACCGGTAGAACTGGAAGTAAGCAGCAACAAGGCCGGGCTGAAGGTGGATATGGGCTTCGTGAACGATGTAGGCCAGATAACCCTCAAAGCGCTGGAAAAGAACAGTCGTAAAAAGAAAGGTGGTGGAAATAAAGGCGGACAGAAGCAGGCGCAAGGTGGGAGCCAACAAAGGCAACAAGGTCAACAGCCTAAACAAGGCGGACAAAGCCAGAACCGCCAGGGTGGTGACAGGCAACGCCCACAAGGCGAACAACGCCCGAAGCAACAGGGACAAGGCGGTGGTCAACAACAACAAAGGCCGCAGCAACAAGGTCAGCGTCCTAAACCACAACAAGGAGGCGACCAACCCCAGGCACAGGGACAACAAGGTCAGGGTCAAAACCAAGGCCAAAGACCGAACAGCGACCGCAACCGTAATAGTCGAAATAGAAATAAACCAAAACCCAAACAGGATATTCCTCCTCAGCAAGGTTAATGGTCAGCATAAAATTAATATCCCTCGCATTGCGGGGGATATTTGAATTTGCCCCTTCCTAAATTGACCTTTCATTTTCGCACAACAGACAATGGAAACTCTATAACTATAAAGCAAAAGGACCGCTATCGCGGTCCTTTCTATTACCGTGGATCATCCTCCAGATCTAGATGATCGTGGTTCTAGTTACCATACTCACTCAGGAATTTGATGCGCATCATTTGCAAATGCTCTATGCTCACATCATTGCCTTTAAACTCTTCGTATGCGCTCTCCAGGTTATCATCCTGGCTACCGCGGAAGTAGTCAAAGATATCTTCCTGCTCATCTTCATCCAGCTCTTGCTCCAGGCAGTAGTCAAGATTTAGCTTGGTACCACTCGCAACAATAGTCTCCATCTCCACCAGCAGATCCTGCAGGCTCAGGCCTTTGTTCCTGGCTATAGTATCAAGAGGTATCTTCTTATCTATGTTCTGAATGATAAAGACCTTCATACCGCTCTTGTTCACTACGCTCTTCATCACAAAGTCGTCGGGCTTCACTATATCGTTCTCTTCTACGTACTTTTCTATTAGCTCTACAAACTTCTTTCCGTAGCGTATAGCCTTACCCTTACTCACGCCTTGTATCTTCTCCAGTTCTTCCAGCGTAGTAGGATAGCTGATCGCCATGTCTTCCAGCGAATTCTCCAGGAAGATCACGAACGGAGGCAGGCCCTTTTCTTTAGCCACCTTGCGGCGCAGGTCTTTCAGCATCTCAAATAGTGCCGGATCCACCTGCGATGCACCACCACTACCTGTACTCACTTCTTCATCGTCGTCGCTCGTCTCTTCGTAGTTATGGTTCATAGCTACGTAGATGAGGTGTGGCTTCTTCAGGAACTTGTGCCCCTTCTCGGTTATCTTCAGCAGGCCATACTCTTCTATATCCTTTCGCACCATGCCTTCCAGCATCATCTGGCGTATGAGCGAGTTCCAGAAGTTGGCCTCCATCTGCATTACCACTCCGGAGCCAAACATCTTCAGCTTATCGTGACGGAATGTCTTTATCTGCGGATTACTCTTACCGAGTATAATGTTCACCACATAGTCTATGCCAAAGCGCTCATCCAGTTCTTTTATCGTTTCCAGCACTATCTTACTGCTGTCACG
>DASPNB010000560.1:0-2153 GCA_035626755.1 Flavipsychrobacter sp. | reverse complement strand
AGCGGAGAAGGCACCTGCTGAGCATGCGGCTGATAAGAGCGAGGATGTCTTACCTTTAATAATATCAAAATATGTTTTCTCTTCAATATCAAGCTTTCGCGCCTTTTCCATTTGCAGCAATTCTCCTTCGCTCATCTCTTTTACTGCCCTTGAGGTTATCTTAAGTATCTGGTAATCATCGTTTTCCAGTGAAAGTAGCAGGCCTTTGGATAAAAGGTAGTCGCCTACCAGCACAGCAATTTTATTTTTCCACAAAGCATTGATAGAGAAAAAGTTCCGCCTCAGCATAGAGTTATCCACAACGTCGTCGTGCACGAGTGTGGCTGTGTGCAAGAGTTCGATCAGTGAGGCAGCGCGGTAAGTTTTTTCGGTGATGCCGCCGGCCACTTTAGCGCAAAGCAAAACGAACATGGGACGCATCTGTTTTCCCTTTCGCTTGATAATAAATTTCATAATTCTGTCCAGTAAAGGATTTGAGCCCTTTACATGGTCAGCAAATTTTTTTTCGAAAATAGCCAGCTCCGTTCCCACAACCTTTTTGACCAATTCCATGTTTATATGTCAGGATAACTTTAAATTAACAAAATTAACCTTGTTTTTTTGCGGGTAAAAGTAGTTCTTTGATGTATAAAAGCATGTAACATAGGGCAAAAAGTGTGCATTAAATTTATTTTTTGTTCTTTGTTTTTTTAAATGCTACTCTATACCTTTGTCAAAGTTATTAATTAGGTTAACCAAAAATTATATTAATAAACAAATCTGTTATGGTCAACAAAAATTACCTTTTGCTCGCCGGCGTCTGTGCACTACTCGCTACAGGCTCGGTATCTGCTCAGGAAACCAGTACTCAACCCGCCCAATGGTCTGGCCGGGATATGACGTATAGAGGGGAAAGTTATGACGTCTTAGACTCGAACTACATTCCGCGGTCCCGCATGGATCAGCATCGTAGATTCTTAGCCAACCAATATGCCTTCCCGGCCAAGCCACGCAATATGTGGGAGATCGGTGTTGGTCTTGGTATGTATAACGTATCCGGCGACGTGCCGAGCCAGTTTTTCTGGCACAAAGGAAACGGCGGCTATGGTTTCCACGCACACATTCGTAAATCATGGGGTTATGTTTTCTCTACCCGCCTTCAGTACATGTATGGCGTTGCCAAAGGATTGTCATGGCAGGAAGACAGGAACTATCGTTGGAATCCGGCCTGGACCGACAACGGTTATCTGCCTAATCCAAGTATAAACGGTACACCTGCAGGTTACACTGTGGATCCGATATTTCATAACTACAGGATGGAAGCTCACCAGTTGAACTTCGACCTGATAGCCAGCACAAACAACTGGAGGTTCCATAAAGCCAAAACTTCCCTGGGTATATATGCATTCCTGGGATTGGGCGCCATAGCTTTCAACACTCGTGTTGATGCCCTGGATGCGAATTACCAGAAATATGATTTCGACGCTATTACCGGTGGCGCTCAGGTGACACCGCAGGTAACTGAGAACAGGAAGCAGATAAAAGACGACCTGCTGGCCGGCATGGATGGTACTCATGAAACTGATGCCGAAAACGAGCGTGACCGCCGTCGTCCTGCGATCTTCAATAACAAAACGCTGAACTTTGCTCCAAGCTTTGGTCTGGGTCTGCAGTTTAAAGTAAGCAGGCGCATCAATATCGCGATAGAAGATCGCGTTACCCTGCCTTGGGACGAGGATCTGCTGGATGGTCAGCGTTGGGCTGCTCAGGTTGCCGGTTCTCCGGTTATGTCTTCTCAAAACGACGGTATCAACTACCTGTCTTTGGGTGTTAACTTCAACCTGGGTAATAAAGCTAAGAGCGTAGAGCCTCTGTACTGGCTGAATCCGCTGGATCATATGTACAACGAGATGAGCTATCCTCGTCATATGATACTGCCTGATCCCACGCTGCCTGATTCTGATGGCGATGGCATCACAGACCAGTTCGACAAATGTCCCGGTACTCCTATGGGCGTAGCTGTTGACAGCCATGGTTGCCCGCTGGATACTGACGGTGATGGTGTACCTGACGATCGTGATAAGCAGTTGATCACTCCGACTGAGTGCCAGCCTGTTGACGCTGATGGTGTTGGTAAATGTCCATGTCCTGATGGTTGCGGATCTATGGCTCCG
>DASPNB010000559.1:0-3434 GCA_035626755.1 Flavipsychrobacter sp. | reverse complement strand
ATAAGTGCCCGAAATTGTCCTGCGCTATTCCCCAAACCTGTGACTGAATGAGGCCATTCTCAACATTCAGGTTATAGAAAGCGGTACGCTGCCCTGAGGCAGTAAGTGCTACAATGGAAAACAGGGCTGCGGAAAGCAGCTTTTTGATATACTTCAATGGGCGCATATAAAGACCTGAAATTAAGCATTGTTAATCTCTTTATCTATAGTTCCGGCTTTACATCACCCCTTTTAAGGGATAATATTCCAGGGCTTTCCGGCTCTTCCAGGGCAAATCACCCGCGGAGGGGTAAGCCTGTGAGCAAGGGCAGAGATACATTTGATATACAAATGAAAAGCATGATCCGCAGGCAGGTATTTCTGACGATAATATTGATGTTTAGTTCCCTATTTGCCCTGGCAAAAACAGGTGGTATAAAGGGGAAAGTAGTGGACAAGGATGGTAAGCCGCTGACAGGAGTAAACATAGTAGCCCTGGTAGATAGCAATAAAAAACTGGCCCGTGCAGAACTGACCAATGAGCAAGGGGAATATAATATTGAACCTCTTCCAGATGGTGACTATGTGATAAAGGCAAGCTTGTTCGGTTTTCAGCCTTACACATCGGAGAAGATTGTTGTAAAAGGCGGGGAGATGAATGTGCCGGTAATAACCCTGGCGGAGAAAGACAATACTCTTAAGGAGGTGAACGTGCAGGGGCAAAAGCCGCTGATAGAAGTGAGAGCGGACATGCTGATAGTAAATGTGGAGAACAGTATAGTAAATGCAGGATCATCAGCTTTGGAAGTGCTGTCACGCTCTCCCGGAGTAAGAGTAGATCAGAATGATAATATTTCGCTGCGGGGAAAGCAGGGTGTGAGAATATGGATAGACGGCAAGCCCTCTCCGCTATCGGGCAGCGACCTGGCTGATGTGTTGAAAAGTATGCCTGCTAATACGATAGAAAAGATAGAACTCATCTCCAATCCAGGTGCGCGCTATGATGCTGCGGGTATGGCAGGCATCATCAACATAAGGACCAAGAAGGACAAACGCATGGGTATGAACGGAAGTATTAATGGCTCTTATGCCCAGGGCATCTATCCCAAGTACAATGCGGGCGCTAATATGAATTACCGCAACAAGAGGGTAACGCTGAACGCGAGCTACAATTATTCAGTGCGCAACGGTTTTAACCACTTAATGCTGTACAGGCAGTTTTATAACGGTAACGACCGGCTTTATGCGTATGACCAGAACAACTTTACCAAGTTTCCCTTCAAAAACCATTTTGCGGCGGTAGGTGCTGACTATGCTATTTCGAAAAAGACCACTATAGGCGTGTCTGTAAGTGGTTCTACCAATAGCTACAAGACTACAGCTAACAACTACACCAATACCGAGGGCTCAGAAAGCAGTGTAAAACTTTATGACTTCAGGACCGCCGGAGGTAATGATGTAGGCTGGAATAACTATTCAGCTACGGGTTTTCTGAGACATTCATTTGATAGTACAGGGAAGGAACTTAGCGTAGACCTTGATTACGCACGCTATTGGAGCCAATCCGATCAGAATTTTACTACTACCTATGCAGACTATGACAATGATGCTACCAACAACATCCGCGACTATGTACAAAAAACTGATTTAAAGGGCGAAACTATTATACGCTCACTGAAGGCTGACTATGTGAACCCGCTAAAGAAGAATGCGCGTTTTGACATAGGTGTTAAGTCGACCTATGTAACAGCGGATAGGGATCCGAAGTATTATGATCTCAGTTCAGGCACAGCATTGCTGGACACCACGCGGACCAACCACTTCAAATACTACGAAAATATCAATGCGGCCTACGTAAACTTCAATAAAGAGTGGATAAAATGGAGCATGCAGTTAGGGTTGCGCTTGGAGAATACCAATGTAACAGCGGATCAGCTGACATTAAAGAAAAGCTTTGATACTAGTTATACACAGCTCTATCCAAGTTTTGCCCTCCAGTATCACCTGCATAAAGATCATGACCTGGGCATAACGCTCAGCAGGAGGATAGAGCGCCCCAGCTACGAGCAGCTGAATCCGTTCAAGTTCTTTATAGATAAGACAACTTATAAGGAAGGTTATCCTTACCTTTTCCCGGCTTCTTCCTATTCGGCTGAGTTGTCGCATGTGTACAAACAGCGCTTTGTGACTACGTTTACTTATAGCCTTGCCATAAATCATATAGTGGAAGTGATTCAGCCTAGTGATGAGGAAGATAGTGTAACTGTGCAGACTAATAAGAACATCAAGCAAATGAGATTTATCGGTATTAACGGTGCGTACAATACGCAAGTGACAAAATGGTGGACCAATGTAACCAACCTCAACATGTACTATGCACAATATGTAGGCAACATTGCTAATACACCGCTTGACAAAGGTGGCTTCACCTTTGACCTGAATACCACCAACAGCTTCATACTTCCTAAAGATTTCTCAGCTGAGCTAAGCCTCTTTTACCAGGCCAGGCAAGTGTATGCATATATGACCGTTAACCCGGTTTGGATGCTTAACCTGGGACTGCAAAAGAATTTCTTTGATAAAAAGTTCACAGTAAGGCTTAACGCACAGGATATTTTCTGGAAAGGTTACCCTAGTGCTACTTCCGTCTATAACAACTATAAAGAAGACTTTATAGCCGAAAGGGATACCCGCCAGGTTAGTGTTTCGCTGACCTATCGTTTTGGCAAGAAGACAGTGGCACCTGTGAGGCGCAGAACCGGCGGTGCGGAAGACGAAAAGAACCGCGCAGGCAACGGCGGCGGTTAGCCTTCAAACCTGCTGGCCTCAATATTCATCCAGGCAAGCGCATTCTTGAATAACAGCTTCTCAGTAAGATTTGCTGAGAGCTCGCTCATACTCTCGATAAGCTTTCCGGGATGATGCTCGCCAAGAGGGAAAGGGTAGTCACTGCCGAGGCATATTTTATCCTGTCCCATTACATCGATGATGTAGTTCATGGCCTTGGGGTCGTGCACCAGTGAATCAATCCAGAATTTTCCCAGGTAGTCGCGGGGGTTTACGTCGTTGTCTATAGCACATAAGTCAGGGCGGACATTAAAGCCATGCTCTATCCTGCCGATAGTAAAAGGGAAACTACCACCGCCGTGGGCAAAAGCAATACGGAGCTTAGGATGGCGCGCAAACACACCGCTGAATATCATAGAGCTGATAGCACGGGCTGTTTCCGCAGGCATACCTACCAGCCAGGGCAACCAATATTTCTGCATGTCTTTTTCGCCCATCATCTCCCATGGATGAATAAAGATACAGCAGCCCAGATCCTCGGCTGCTTGCCAGAGAGGTTCAAATGAGGGGTCGCTAAGATTTGTATTGTTGATATTGGAGCCCAGTTCCACACCGGGCATCTTTAGCTCTATCACACAACGCTCCATTTCTTTGATGGCCATATTTAT
>DASPNB010000558.1:0-7444 GCA_035626755.1 Flavipsychrobacter sp. | reverse complement strand
TGCCACATAGATAAATGTTGCCGGATGGATCTAGCCTGATTGAAATACAGTTTTCAGAAGAGCCGGCTGAACTCGCAGTGAGGTCTTTAGCCCACACAAAATCTCCGGCGGCATTCAGTTTTAATAAATATCCATTGGTGCCACTGCTTCCCGCGTTAAAGTAAAAAGCAGTTTGTCCCGGGTCGAAGTCGGCGTAGCCAGTAAAGCTTCCAACGATATGGATGTCGCCCGCCGCATCAATGACCAGTTCCCGTGCAGCATCAGAAGAAGGTCCACCCCAACCCCTTGCCCAGATAAAATCTCCTGAAGCATCGAATTTTACGATGTAAGCATTGGGACTGCTACCCTGTGCTGTTAGTACAAAGGTACTACTGGTATCGGGATCAAAATCGCAATTAGTAGTGTATTGTCCTACATTATATACATTGCCGGCATCATCTACTGAAAGCGCAAGCCCGTTGTCTACAAAATCTCCTCCGAAGCTATTTGCCCACACAAAGTTACCTGCGGTGTCCATCTTAAGAACGAAAACATCAGCGTTCTGATTGGCAGTTAAGAAGGTGCTGTCCGGACCGGGATCAAAATCAACTTTGTAAGCAAATTGACCGGTAATATAAAGGTGTCCGGTACCGTCTAAAATGATTTGCGTTGGAATATCGCTCCCGGTGCCTCCTATACTTTTTGCCCATACCAGGTCACCGGAGGGACTAAGTTTTACTATGTATATATCGTTGAGGTCGGTCGAAAGCAAATCGTACGTACCTGCTCCCGGGTCAAAATCTACGGTATCATTGAAATTACCTACTGTATACACATAGCCATCTGCGTCTACCGCAATTGACCTGCCTTCATCTACGCCACCGCTTGAAAAGCTATTAGCCCAGATAAGTGAAGGGGCCTGCGCGTAAAGCTGGGAACTAAATAAAATGGCAATAAAAACGTATAGAATTTTCATCCGGAAATGTTGATGCTGGCTAAGTAAAGGTAGCATTTAGAAGGGAATAATGTACTACTTACTCCTTGAGTGAACGGCTCATTCTTTTCGCAGCGCTTTGTTGGAAATAAAAGGTGAAAAGAAAAAAGATGAGATGCACCAGGTTGAATGCAAAACGCTGCCACATACGCTGGAGGAAGTTATATTTTTTAATGAAGCTCTCCTCTGTGATCTTGATGCAGTCTTTTTGAAGGATCTTGTCCAGTTTTTGCTCTACTGCTACAGCAAAATCGTCGTCTTTTATGTCAAGGTTAAGCTCCAGGCTGGCATAGGCACTTATATTGTTTACATTGTAAGAACCTACCGTCACAAAACAGGTATCGGCCACAGCGATCTTTCCATGTAGCACATTGCCCTGGTATTCGTACACTTCGATGTCGCTCTTAAACAGCCTGCGATATACATATCTCTCAGCCGACTTGGCAATTGGAATATCCGATATGCCCGCCAGCATCAGCCGGACCTTAACACCCCGCCTTGCCGCGGCCGTCATTCTTCTCAGTAATTTTTGTCCCGGCCAGAAATAACCCGACATGAGTGTAACCTGTTTTTCAGCGGTAGTAAATATTTCCATATAGCTGCGGTATACCTCAGTCTTGCGCTTCACCCAGTCGTTGCGCCGCATTCTCACCAGGCATTCTTCCTCTACCTCAGGTGTAGAAAAGGTTACCTCTTCATACTCTCGGGGCAAGGTAGACCCTTGCCATATCTCAATGCAGAACTTATCTATTTTGAAAGAGATCTCTCCTTCTGTATATACGGCCCAATCAAGCCAGGCCGCAACACCCCGGATATCGTTGTACCGGTCGCTAATATTAATGCCGCCAACAAGAGAACGGGCAGAATCTGTAACCAATACCTTGTGGTGAAGCCTTCTCCCCACATAGAAACTCTGTGAACGAAAGAATGGCTCAAAAAGACTAAATCTGACGCCTGCCGCCTGTACCCTTTCCCTAAAATCGGAATCAAGTCTGCGGGAGGCATAGCCATCTACCAATACATAAACCTTAACGCCTCTTTGTGCCGCCTTCATCAGAGCATCACCCACCTGCTTACCGGTTTCGTCATCCTCGAAGATGTACACTTGCAGGTGAATCGTGTATTTGGCTCCATCTATCATCCGCAGCATAAGCCGGAAGTACTCCGAGCCGCCGTGCACGATCTTAACCCTGTTGTGCACCGTAAATGATGAAATGCTTCTACCGCCTATGGCCATTCAATGGTTCTATCTTACTAAAATACACTCTCTTATATTATTTATAAAAGCTGTACCACGCAAATGGTATTATTTTTTAGTCGATGCCCTTATGAACTTCAGAAACATATCACCTACTGAGGATGGCCTGCTGAACGTGATCATCGAGACCGTACGCGGCAGCCAGAATAAATTCAATTATGACCCTGAAATGAGTGTTTTCAAGCTGAAAAAGACCTTGCCTATGGGCACGGTTTTCCCCTTCGACTTCGGTTTTGTGCCCAATACCAGGGCCGAAGATGGCGATCCACTGGATGTATTGGTCATTATGGAGCAGACCGCTTTTGCCGGTTGCCTAGTGCAGTGCAGACCGATCGGCGTTTTGCAGGCTAAGCAAAAAGGAAGAAATAAGAAGGAGATACGAAATGACCGCATAGTAGCGGTGTCACACAGCTCGAAACTCTACGCAGAGATAAAAGATGTAAAGGATCTGAACAAACATATGAGCGAGGAGATTGCCAATTTCTTTATCGACTACAATAAGCATGAAGACAAAACCTTCACTCCCATCCGCTGGTTAGGTAAAAAAGAGGCACTGAAGATGGTGGCTGAGTCTTCTCAGGCGTTTTGATTGAAGCGCAGCAGGTTACCTGAAGGATCTGTTATTTCCAGTTGTCTCGTTCCCCAGGGAGTGTTTTCTATCGTGGGCACCTCAAATTGACCTTTATTGGTTTCTATCTCTTTTCTCAATTCATCAAGTCCCTTGGTTTCTACAAACACCACCGATCCGGTTTGGAATCTCGGATTGTCAGATAAGTGAAGAGCCAGGCCATTCTTTGAGACCTGCATATATACAGGCGCATCCGGGGCCATCCTGTGCTCCCAGTCTAAATGGAAGCCCAGGAAATTGCAATAGAACGCCACGGCTTCGTCGTAGTTATTGATTCGAAACGTGGATATGCCGTTGAGTGTGGTATAGCTCATTGTGTGATCGGTTGATTATGCTGCTGCGAAAGTTTGTTACTAAGTAGCTGCGATAGTTTCAGCTTCTTCTCCGGCCATTCATCTTTCAAAAATGCTGAAATACGCCGAGCTGCGGAATGTGCCATCATCCTTAAGCATGTGCTGGCGGATGACGCCCTCAAAAACGCCACCTATCTTTTCTATCGCTTTGCGTGAACGGATGTTATCATGCTGGGTTTTCAGATAGACCCTGTTGGTGCCCAGGGTTTCAAAGCAGTGCGTAAGTAGTGTCAGCTTGCAATCGAAATTTATTTCGGTAGCCCAATACTCCGGTATCAGCCAGGTGCCGCCTATTTCCAGGTACCGGTCACGGACATTGATATCAAGAAACCGGGTAGAGCCAATGATCTTTTGCGTTGGCTTATGGAATACGACAAAAGCATATTCCGTACCTTTTTCTCTTTTGCGAAGTGATCCGAAGTAGACTTCTTTGAATTTATCCGGCACCGACCAGTCACCCACATAAAACTCCCATATCCGCTTGTCGGCTGCAAGAGATATCAGTTCGTCAAAATGACTTTCCTCAAGTGGCAATAAGTCTATATTGGTTTCGTGCAGAACCGTTGGGTGTTCCACCCATATTTTTGGCATAAGCAGTTACATAACTTGTTTCATTATTTCCCTGTGCGAGCTTTCTATGTGATCCTTAAAGCGCACATACCATTTTTGCCATTCCTCTTTTTTGAAGTCGTCAGTCAGCGTTTTTTCAAAATCGGCCAGGCTATCAAAACCTTGTTCCAATACAAGGCGGTAAGCATCGCCTGTAAAGTCACTGAGTGCCCTTGGCTTGCGGTCCTGGGAAAACATGCCGCTGTTCATGGCTTCATCGAGTAGGGCCTTTACATCCCGGTAATGACCAAACTTTAGCTGGAAAATGTCTCTTACTATATACATACGTATCGCGTTTAGATACTAATATACGTTCTTTTATACTTTGTGTTTTGCTTAACTTTCTTTTTTGTTTCTTGTTCTGTCTGTAACGTTATGCAAATAAAGTCCGGCACGACCGTCATCTTAATGCTGCTTTCATTGACTGCATCGGCTCAGCGCCGTTATTCAGCGAAGGATTCCCTGAGCGCTAAAGCCTACTTCGATAGCTCCTGGAACTATAGCCTCGGTTCTGCCAGGCACCAGGTGTATCTCGATAGCGCTCTTATGGTAATGCCTACCAATGCCTATTTCTGGCAGCAGAAATCCATGCCTTTGTACAAAGCCAATAAATACGAACTGGGCAGACCATTCCTCGATAGCGCCGTAAAGTATGATCCTGAACAGTGGCTCGAATACAGGGGCTACATGAAGTGCATCTTTGAGAAGAACTATAAGGTAGCCCTGGCCGATTTTCAGAAAGCAAAGGCAAAATATGGTAAGCGGACCGTGATGGACCATCCCTACGATCTGTATATAGGCTTGTGCCACCTGCAGCTCAACCGTCTTGATAGCGCTGAACATTACATCAGTAATTGCATTGAAGAGACCTTAAAGACAAGAGGAAACAAGTGGGTTCATTATAATCACTTCTTTTATCTCGGTGTTGTCCGCTACCAGGCGGAAAATTATAAACAGGCTATTGAAGCTTTTGATAAAGCATTATCTCTTTACCAGGGATTCTCTGACGCCGAGTATTATAAGGCTCTTTGTCTTCACGAAATGGGGCGGTTGCAGGAAGCTTATACCTGGATGAAGAAAGCCAACGAGGATCATCGCCAGGGGTATTCTCTCAACGAAGACAATTGCAAATATGAATACTATCCTTACCAGGTGAGGCCGGCTTATTTTAGCGCTTCGTTAGAATGGCTGAGATCTGAAGCCAATAAGTAATATCTAATTATCTTTCAGCACATCTAGTTTCTTCATTGCTTCCTGCTCGTCTTCATGCGAAATGGCAAGTATTATTTTAGGATCGTGCAAAGAAGAGTGCACGATGTAGGAAACATCAAATTCTACCAGCAGATTCCCGGTTTTCCTGAATGTTACGCCCCAATGAACTGTTACTATGCTATAGTCATGACTGATAGATTCCTCACGGGCCGAGAGCATTTTTGCAGAGTTCATGCCTACGCTCTCGTAGTAGGCAACGGCTTGTTCGGCATTGGTGAGGAATTCCTGTTTGCTTTGTGATACGGCGCCTTTTGGTCCCGCCATTATAAATGCATCGGTAAAGAACCCTGCCTGGGTCTTAAAGTCAAGCGCATCAAAGGCCTTTGCGTAGTCCTCAAACAGTTTTTTCAGGTTGCTTTCCATGTCCTGCTTTAAAGCAGTGGCATAAAAGTCATACCTGATTTCCGGAAGCGGTACTAGTTACCTACGTTGTAGAAATAGCACTGTACCTGGGCATTGGGATATATGGCCGCAATGGAATCTTCGGCTGCTTCGCAACTGGGAACACCGTCTGATGCTTGTTTATGTTCCACTTCGTATTCATAAAGTATGCGGCCCATATTGCTGGAACAGTCGCATTTGTAAGACTTTTCCGTGTCGCAAGACGCGAAAGCCAACAGGACGAAGAGGAGAGTAAAATATTTCATAAGCCTTTATTTGCTCTCCCAAAATATAAACAAAGTGCAAGGCCTCATAACGTAAATTGTTAAAGTGTAAAAGAAGGAAACGTTAAAAGCCGGAGTCCAATCTAAATAGGTGCCATTGTGAAAAAATCTTACTGTGGCTGAATAATTTATTTATTACATTTATTCCTAAATTTTGAAATGAGGCTACGTTTGCTCATTATATCACTTGCTCTTGGTTTCCAGGCCCTTGCGCAGCAAAAAGACCTTGTGGAGGCCCGTCGCCTCCTTGCCTCCGGTAACTACGAGAAGGCCAAGCCACTGGTGAATTGGGCTGTGTTGAATGATGCGACTAAAACTAATGCAGAAGCTTGGTTTCTCCGGGGCCTCGCTTACCTGATGCAGGCTACAGACAACAGCAAAGGCATAACTGATGAATCGCAGGAAGTCTATATTTCTTTTATGAAGGCGCTGGAGCTGAAGCCTGATTATAATGCGGAGATCAACTACCCTTTGTATGGTGTGGCCATTATTAAGTTCAATACGGGAGTGGCAGCCTATTCGGCAGGTAAATATGATGAGGCATACTGGGAGTTCATAGCTGCCCATGAAATATATAAGCTGGGTAGAAGCAGCAGGTTTGTTGATATAAAAGAGTTTCCCGGCCTCTCGGTAGAGGCACGTAGGAATGCCGCCTATGCTGCTATCAATGCAGGCCACGACAACTATGCCAGACCTATATTGGAAGACCTTCTAAAGACAGACGCCAAAGATGATATAGGCATTTACCAGTCGCTCATAGAAATATACGAGGCAGGTCGCAACGATAAGCAGCAGATAGATATGATAAAGACCGCGAGAACACAGTTTCCCGATAACGAGATGTTCCGAAAAATGGAGACCGACTATTACGCCAGGACTGGTAAAAGTGTAAAGGACACAAAGAAGTAGATCAGGATGCCCTAAATTTGCGGCTTCCAACAACAGGTAGGATACTTTGTGCAGCAACGATCAAAATAAAATCTCTTTTTTTTCCGATAGTGTAGTAAATAGTATTGCTCCGCCCGAACGTTTCACGTTCCCTTTTTATTATGAGCCACACCCGCTAACCAAAATAGCCGCAGGAGAACTGCAGGATTACCTTGAAAAACAGACTGATCTTCAACATAATTTCGGACTCTCGAATGATTCAGAAGACATGGTCATTGGGAAAATGTTCGGAGTTTTGGTCGTAGCCGACGGGGAAGGGAAGATCGGCTATCTGTCTGCTTTCTCCGGCAAGCTCGCAGGTACCAATGATCATCCGAAATTTGTTCCTCCTGTCTTCGACATGCTGACTGAAGACAGTTTTTTTCTGAAAGAGCAGGATGTTATTGATGCTATCAACAGGCAGATTGAGGAAGCCCAAATGGATGAAGAATACCTGCGGCTAAAACAGGATCTTGAAGAACTTATCGAGCAATCTTCCGAAGAGATCTCAGTGCTTAAAGGGCAATTAAAAGACAACAAAGACATTCGCAAAACTCTGCGGGAGGAGAAAAAGAAAAGCCTGGACACGCATGAATATGCCTTACTGGAAGCGGACCTGGTAAAACAAAGCCTGTATGATAAGCACCTGCTTAAGAAACTCTCTGAGGAGTGGAAGCTGGCTTTGGAAGAGATCCGTACAAAGCTGGAACCATTGGACGCCCGTATAGAGGCATTGAAGGAAGAGCGTAAAGAAAGATC
>DASPNB010000557.1:0-2057 GCA_035626755.1 Flavipsychrobacter sp. | reverse complement strand
CCCCCGCCAGGGTATCGTCGCAGGGCGTTACCGGATGGCAGCTTTGGAAAGTATTTACGCAGTCTGCCATTAAAACCTCACGGGTCGCCGGTACTTTACTACAACGGCGATGAAAAGCCGAACAATAACATCTACTCAGCTGTGGTAGCCATGGACATCGGTAAGTATGATCTGCAGCAATGCGCCGATGCCGTGATGCGGCTACGTGCGGAGTATCTTTACAATAGCAAGCAAGCGGATAAGATACACTTCAATTTCACTTCCGGATTTCAGGCGGATTATTCCAAATGGGCCGCAGGAAACCGTATCACTGTGAATGGCAATCATGTTAGCTGGCAGGGTGGGAGAATGGCCGACCATTCGTATGCTTCTTTCCGGAAGTACCTAGAAATGGTTTTTTCATATGCAGGTACCCTATCGCTGTCAAGTGAATTGCAAAGGGCCAACTATCGTGATCTGCAGATAGGTGATGTGTTTATACAGGGCGGCTCTCCCGGCCATGCTGTGATCGTGGTGGACGTTGCAGAGAACAGCAAACTGGGAAAGCTTTATTTGCTGGCTCAAAGCTATATGCCTGCACAGGAAACACAAATACTTAACAATCCAATGAACAGGAACATCAACCCGTGGTATGAACTTGACGAAACGCAAACAACAATTTCAACTCCTCAATGGGACTTTACTTCGTCGAACGTGAAACGCTTTCCTTCAGAATAAAAAAAGAGCCTCCTGGTCTGGAGGCTCTCTATCGTTAAAAAATCAATCTTACCAAACTTTAGCTCTTTCAGCCTCAGGACGCCACATCTTGTCGCCTTCCTTGATGCCGAATGCCTGGTAGAATTCAGGCATGTTGCTGAGCGGACCGTTACAGCGAGCTTCACTTGGAGAGTGAGGATCGGTCATGATACGCTTCATTGCTTCTTTATCAGTTGACTTAGCGCGCCATACCTGTGCCCAGCTCAGGAAGAAGCGTTGATCGGGTGTAAAGCCATCTATCTTTTCGTTGCTTTTGCCTTGCTTTGTTTTCTTGAAAGCTTCGTAGGAAATGGCGATACCACCAAGATCAGCCAGGTTTTCACCCAGTGTCAGTTCGCCGTTTACGTGAACTGAATCGAGAATAGTGAAAGTGTTGTACTGGTTTACGACCATGTCAGCTTTTTCTTTGAACTTAGCTGCATCAGTTGGTCCCCACCAGTCTTTCAGGTTGCCATCTGCTGCATATTGCCTGCCCTGGTCGTCGAAGCCGTGTGTCATTTCATGGCCGATTACACCACCGATGCCACCATAGTTAACAGCGTCATCAGCTTCAGCATCGAAGAATGGGAACTGCAGGATACCTGCAGGGAAAACGATTTCGTTGAATGCAGGATTGTAATAGGCATTTACTGTAGGAGGTGTCATTTGCCATTCGGTCTTATCTACGGGACGACCCAGCTTAGCCAGTGTATAATCGTATTCAAAAGCTGAAGAAGCCAAGATATTCTTAACATAGTCGTTACCAACTATTTCCAGTTTGCTGTAGTCTTTCCATTTGTCAGGATAGCCGATCTTCTTCATGAAGGAGCTGAGCTTTTCCTGTGCCTTAGCTTTGGTGCTGTCGGTCATCCAGTCAAGACGCTTAATGCGGTCTGAATAAGTTTCTTCCAGGTTTTTCACCAGTTCCATCATACGTTGTTTCGCTTCAGGTTTGAAGTGTTTGTCTACGTACATTTTACCCAGCAGTTCACCCACTGAACCGTCTACTACGTTCAGTACGCGCTTCCACCTTGGCTTTTGCTCTTTTTGTCCGCTTACTTCTCTTCCGTAGAAGTTGAAGTGCAATTCATCGAAGTTTTTGCTCAGGAATGGGGTCATATCATTTACTACGTGGAACTTCAGGTACTTCTTCCATACATCCAGCGGTGTTGTTTTCAGTTGCTTGCCCGCTTCTTTAAAGAAGTTAGGGGTAGCTACTATCAGGCTGTCCTGGCCGGTGATTTTCATATCAACGAAGAGCGTTTTCCAGTCTATGCCCGGAGTAGCTTTTGTGGCGCCGTCCAGGCTGTATTTATTGTACA
>DASPNB010000556.1:0-4701 GCA_035626755.1 Flavipsychrobacter sp. | reverse complement strand
CTGCCAGCCCGCTAACAGAGTCGCCCATGAAAATATTAAAGACACCGGCTACGTAGAGGATGCTATCCTTTATGAGCATTTCGTTCACGTAGTGATTAGCGGCCATGTTGGCATTCAAGGGTAATACATTCCCGAAGGCATCAATATGCGCGAGACCATTACGTGATGAATCGCCGACCTTTCTGAATGTACCTCCGATAAACCATCCACCACTATCGTCAGGAAGTATGCGATTCACCTTTCCTCTTACCATAGGCCACGAATCATATAGCGGCTTGCCGGTATTGATATCCACTCCGATGAACGGGCCGGTGTACCGGCCAATGACAGAGAAGTTTCCTCCGATATATAAAACGTTCCCGCTTTGCGCAGTGGCAGTGATACCGTGGTTGGGTATCAGTCGCAGGCTATCGTGAGAGACATTCGGTATGCATTGTGCGGATGAGCAAAAAGATAATAATGCAGCAATGCAGGTGAGGCAGAGGATTTTTAAAAGGTTCATGAGGCGAGGTTTTGGATAATATAAAAATAAACAATTTAAACATTGTTGCTATGTTTTTTGTTTATTCTAAAACCTCTTTAATTCATCTTAAAAGGAGCCACCAGTTGGAACTCCGGAATGGAAACTGTAAGGAGCTTTTTGTTGTACATATTCTCCATGGAGTAGGTGCCGTACATCTTGCCCATATCGCTGCGCAGGTTGGCAGCTGAAACGTATTGATAGCTATCGCCCGGCTCTATTATCGGTTGCTGGCCTACTACTCCTTCGCCTTCTACCTCACGGTAAGAGCCATTACTGTCTATAATATGCCAGTGACGGCGGAGCAGCTTTACAGGCATAGTGCTGAGGTTCTCAATGGTAATCCGGTAAGCGAACAAGTATTCAGAGCTCAGCGGGTTAGACTGTGCGGGCTGGTAGAATGTTTCTACTGTTATGCTTACTCCTTCTGTTACCTGTTGTACCATTGGCCTTTCTCATTGTAAATATACCTAATTCTCACGCCCGTACTTCAAAGGCCAATTATTTTTCTTTTACTTTCTTCTTCAGGCAGCCCGTGCTTTATCCTTGCCTTTGCGTTCAAGCTCTTTAATTACATCCTGCACCAGGTCTGCCTCATAGCCTTTTTGAAGCATGTATCTAAGCACCTTAGATTTTCGTGCCAACAGGCTTTTTTCTTTGCGTAATTCTTCCCATTTGCGGCTGGCAAGACGCTGTAGCGACCGGTCATATTCATATGGGTCTATTTCACTCAGCCCTTTACGGATGCAGTAGTCTGATATCTTATTCAGTTTCAGGTGTTGAATGATCTTTGTTTTGCCCCAGTGTGTTATTCTGAATTTTCCGCGGGCTATGGCACGGGCATAGGCTTCTTCGTTCAGTACTTTATACTGAATAAGTTCTGCTATCATTTCTTCTACTTCAGGAGTAGTAGCCTTTAGTTCGTATAGCTTATTGCGAACTTCCTTATGGCAGCGCGGCTGGTAATTGCAATAATGATATATGGCTTCGCGTAAGTCCAACCCAACCCCCTAAAGGGGCTAATTGTTTCAGGCAAAGTTTTATAAACAATCTTGCTAAAGAAAATAATGTGGATATGATACTCCTTTCAGGAGAGAGAAAGGCAAAACTCAAAGGTTAAAACCAAACCTGATCATTACACTTTTAGGTTTTCACTTTTGCCTTTTGACTTAAAGCGTCAGCGTCCCATATACACCATCAGTATCTGCACATCGCTCGGGTTCACCCCGCTGATGCGGCTTGCCTGGCCTAGTGTGTGCGGGCGTATTTTATTAAGCTTCTGGCGGGCTTCATTGGATAGGGCATTGAGCTTATCGTAGTTGAAGCTATCGGGTATAACCAGGTCTTCCAGCGCCGACATCTTCTTCACCAGTTCACGTTCCTTTTCTATATACACATCATACTTCACCTGTATCTCTGCCTGCTCCAGGGCCAGCACATCGGATGTGCCTATCGCTGTTGCCAGTTCAGGTATAGCGGCGTTCATTTCTTTCAATCCTATACCCGGGCGCAGCAGGATTTTCATGGCTCTTGCACGTTCGCTCAGCGGGGCAGAATTGTTTTCTTCCAGGAAGGAATTGGCCATTGCAGGTTCCACGGGAAATTCTGCCAGTATTTCTTTTATCCTGCTAACAGATGTTTGTTTCTCACGCATCAGGCTGAGGCGTTCGTCCGTAGCAAGACCAATGTTGTGGCCTAGTTCTGTAAGGCGCAGATCGGCGTTGTCCTGCCTCAGCAGTGTGCGGTATTCTGCACGGCTGGTAAACATGCGGTAGGGTTCATCCGTGCCTTTGTTGATCAGGTCATCTATCAGCACTCCTATATATGCATCGCTGCGTTGCAGTACTATTGCCTCTTCGCTGTGCACTTTACGATGTGCGTTAATACCCGCCATCAGGCCCTGGCAGGCAGCTTCTTCGTAACCGGTGGTTCCGTTGATCTGTCCTGCGAAATATAAGTTTTGTATTAGCTTGGTTTCTAGTGTAAACTGTAGCTGTGTTGGCGGGAAATAATCATACTCTATAGCATATCCCGGCCGGAAGAATTTCACATGCTCAAAACCCGGTACCATTTTCAACGCCTTGTATTGCACATCCTCTGGCAGAGAGGTGCTAAATCCATTCACATATATCTCTACCGTGTTCCAACCTTCCGGTTCCACGAAGAGCTGGTGACGGTCGCGCTCGGCAAAGCGGCTGATCTTATCTTCTATGCTCGGGCAATACCTCGGTCCGCTTCCTTTAATGCGTCCCTGGTACATCGGCGACTGCTCAAAACCAGTCTTCAATATCTCATGCACTTCGGGGCTGGTATAGGTTATCCAGCAGCAGCGTTGCTGCTCCGGTTTTATACGTTCCACGTTCATGTACGAGAAGCCGACTATTTCTTCATCGCCTTCCTGCACTTCCATTTTGGTATAGTCCAGGCTGCGGCCGTCCACACGCGGGGGCGTCCCGGTCTTTAGCCTGTCGGTCTCGAAGCCAAGTTCTACTAATTGTTCGGTAATACCTGTTGCCTTGCTCTCACCTATCCGGCCACCACCGAATTGCTTTTCGCCTATATGGATAACACCGTTCAGGAAGGTGCCATTGGTAAGTACTACAGACTTGCCTCGTATTTCTTGCCCCATTCCGGTGATCACACCACAAGCGCGGCCGTCTTTGGTGATCAGGCCTTTTACCATATCCTGCCAGAAGTCAATATTCGGGGTCGCCTCCAGCATGTCCCTCCAGGTCTGGGCAAAGAGCATGCGGTCGTTCTGTGTCCTTGGGCTCCACATACCCGGGCCTTTGCTTTTGTTCAACATGCGGAACTGTATCATGCTCTTATCGCTCACAATACCGCTGTAGCCGCCCAGGGCGTCTATTTCCCTAACTATCTGCCCCTTGGCAATACCACCCATGGCCGGGTTACAGCTCATTTGCGCTATGGTCTGCATATTCATGGTTATGAGCAGGACCTTAGAACCCATATTTGCTGCTGCCGCCGCGGCTTCACAGCCGGCATGGCCTGCACCAACCACTATCACATCATACTCGGGAAACATAAGGGCGCAAAGGTACGAACTATGGTATGAATAAATGTTATCTGTTTGTCTGTTGACAGGCAATATGTTTCACGTTACACTGTTATAATTAATAGCTTTAAGTTTGTTAAAGAAATTCATAACCTAAACCACTACCAATGCATAAGCCTATTCTACTCCTTCTTTGCACACTAATGCTTGTGAGCAGTTGCAAACGCAAAAATACACCTGTCCCCGCCGATCCTGTTCCTACTGAAGACTCAACCACCGGCGGTGGCGACGACTCCACTGCAAACTGGGAAAATATAATGGCCAAGCAGGTGGATGGCGGATTTATGGGCAAGTCCATAAAATGCCATGACGGAAATATACTGGCACTGGGGAAAAATGCAGACGGGCTCCCTGTGATACGGAAAATAGCCATGTCTACAGGCAGTATCACCTGGGTGAAGGAAATTAGCAGTCTCATTAATCACAAGTTTACCGGTATAACTGAAACAGACGACAACGACATAGTAGTGTCCGGCTATACCGCGGGAACCTCCAGCGGTTTAATCGTTGTAGCATACAATAGCAGCGGCGATGAGAAGTGGCGAAAGACTTACAGTGAGCCCGATCATAGGCTTGGGACCTCACGGATGATCAGCTTGAGCAATTCAAATTTGCTTATTTATATCAGCGGTTCTTATTCTCATGAATATAATAGCTACAGGCTGGTGCGTATGCTACTTGATAAGGAAGGCACCAGGATTTCCAGCTCAATAAGCGGTTCACCAAGTGGTTTAACAGTTGCGTGTTCTGATATGATAAGGACATCTGACAATCGCATCGTTGCTCTGTTCAACAGTCCACCCGCATCCTTTAACCTGACCCTTCTGGATGAAAGCGGCACCTACATTAAAACAGGCACTGTATCAAGTGGAGTCCCATGGGTGAACTGCTCGGCAGTCAAAGAAACCGCTACCGGGGAATTTCTTTGCTGTGGTTACGAAAGGCCCATAAGCGGCCCTGGCGCCAAGGGTTTTGTGGCCAGGTTTTCTTCTGAGCTTGATAATCTCGATTACGATATATATGACAACCCCGGCCTCACCAATATAATACATACTAACAATGGCTTTACAGTTGTTGGAGCAAATGGCGCCGCCGCATATATTAT
>DASPNB010000555.1:0-8167 GCA_035626755.1 Flavipsychrobacter sp. | reverse complement strand
CTATCACCTGCACGATACCTATTTCGTAGTGGCCCACTTCCATATCGTAATGGGTGTGTCGGCGTTCTTTGGTATGTTCGCCGGTATCTACCACTGGTTCCCTAAGATGTTCGGCCGTTTCATGAACCCGACACTTGGTTATATACACTTCTTCATCACTATCATAGGTGCATACCTCATCTTCTGGCCTATGCACTATGAAGGTATAGCGGGTATGCCTCGTCGTTACTACGACTACAGCGCCTGGCATTCATTCAACACTTTCGATGGCCTGAATGCTTTTATCAGCGTCGTAGCTATCGCAGTATTCCTGGGTCAGCTCCTGTTCGTCGTTAACTTCTTCGCAAGTATATGGCGCGGCCGCAAGGTTACAGTTCAGAATCCATGGGGCTCTCCTACACTGGAGTGGACTACGCCTATCCGTCCCGGTCACGGTAACTGGGAAGGTGAGATACCAACAGTTTATCGTTGGGCCTACGACTACAAGGATGATGGACATGGTAACGACTTCATCTCTCAGACTACTCCGTTACGAGAAGGCGAGGAGTCTCACTAATCAGCCTAAGAGTTAAATCAAATATCAAAGCCCCCTGGCATTTCGGGGGGCTTTTTTTGTTAATTAGATCCTTGCGTCAAACAAAAGAGCCTCGCCGGGTGCGAGGCTCTTACATTCTTAGTTTGTTTACTATAGCTGTCCGAGTGCTCTGCCAATACGCAATATTGTTTCTTCTTTGCCTATCATTTCTGCAATCACGAACACGCCGGGGCCATACTTACCGCCTACCAGCATTATGCGTAGTGGTAATAGTACATCGCCTTTCTTCAGTCCATGCGCTTGCAGGTGGTCGTTAAAGCTCTGTTCTATTACTCCATGCTCCCAGCTGCTTAGGTTTTTGAGTACTTCTGCCCAGCTTTTAAAGAATTGTTTCTTAGCATCATCCCATTTGGCCTGTATGGCCGGCAGCTCAGTTATCTCAGGCGTTCTGAAGAAGAAATGCCCCTGTGCCCAGAAGTCAGGAAGAAGTATACAGCGTTCCTTTATAAGGCCGATCATTTTTAGTAATTGCTCATCGCTTGCTTCTACTCCTTGTTCCTGCATATACGGTCTCACCAGCGGCAGCAGTCTTTCATCACTGCTATGGTGGATGTATTGATGGTTGAACCATTTCGCCTTCTCATAGTCGAACTTAGCGCCGCCTTTGTGTACCCTGTCAATTGAGAAATATTTCACCAGTTCTTCCATAGAGAATATCTCCTGCTCCATTCCCGGGTTCCAACCCAGCATTGCCAGCATATTCACAAAAGCCTCTGGTAAGAAGCCTATCTCTTTAAAGCCTTTGGTCGCTTCGCCGGTCTTCGGGTCGTTCCAGTCCATCGCGAAGACAGGGAAGCCCAGGCGGTCGCCGTCGCGTTTGCTCAGCTTGCCATTGCCATCAGGCTTCAGTATCAGCGGCAAGTGCGCCCATTGGGGCATACTCGCTTCCCAGCCCAAATATTTCCATAGCAACAGGTGCACAGGCGCGCTGGGTAGCCATTCTTCGCCACGGAAAGCGTGCGTTATCTTCATCAGGTAGTCATCCACTACCACCGCGAGGTGATAGGTAGGCATGCCATCTGCTTTCAGCAAAACTTTGTCATCCACCAGCGAAGTGTCGAAACTTATCTCGCCGCGTATCATGTCTGTAAAAGTTATGGTCTGGCCATGCGGCACTTTGATGCGGATTACATAAGGTGTATTCTTATCCAGTAGCTCCAGTACTTCTTCATTGCTCAGCGAAAGCGAATTGCGCATCTGCCCACGTGTAGTGGCATCATACTGGAAATTTGTCGTTGGGTGACTGTCGCGGGCGTATTCGTCGCGTTTTTTCTCCAGCTGTCCCGGAGTATCGAAAGCATAATAAGCAAAACCTTTGTCTACCAGCTGCTGCGCATACTGGTAATACAGGTGTTTGCGTTCGCTTTGCCTGTATGGAGCATAGGGGCCACCCTTCTTTGTACTTTCATCTGGCTCCAGTCCACACCATGCCAGGCATTGATAAATATAGTTCTCCGCGCCTTCTACAAAACGCGTCTGGTCGGTATCCTCTATCCTCAGCACGAATTCACCGCCGTGGTGGCGGGCGAAAAGATAGTTGTATAACACGGTGCGCACTCCACCTAGGTGAAGGCCACCAGTCGGGCTTGGTGCAAATCGTACACGTACTTTGCTCATAAGGCTGCAAAAATACTCAAGAACAAGATTAGAACCACGATTAACACGATCCGGGAGTACAAAAAAAGATTACCATGATCAAAGGATCACGGTAATCTATAAAAATCATGAAAGTCGTGGTTCAAGGACGCTACTCCCTATAAAAGAACCACTTAGCCAGTTCCTTATAGCTTACTTTCTTGCCATACATCAATATACCCACCCTGTAGATGCGTGCTGCGATCCATGTAGTAAACAGGAAGCCGCCTACCATCAGCGCCATAGATAATATCACCTGCCACACAGGTGGGTCAAATTGCAGGCGCATCATCATAGCTATGGGCGAGGTGAATGGTATCATCGACAACCATACCGATAGCGAGCTGTGAGGATTGTTGATAATATAGCTCAGGGATAAAATAAAGGTAAATACCAAGGGAAGTGTTATAGGCAGCATGAACTGCTGGGTCTCCGTTTCGTTATCCACTGCAGATCCTACGGCCGCAAAAACAGCACTGTACAGGAAGTAGCCAAACAGGAAATAAAACAGGAAGGTGAAGATCGTAAAGCCAAGATTTACATTCTTAAGCTGTTCCAGAATTTCTGCACCCTGGTTGTCTGATTCAGATACAGCTGCAGTCACTGCGGGATTGCCGTTTACTCCCGTATTTATCTGTGCTTCCGACACCTGTTCGGTTTTGGCCAGGTTCTTCATCTTGCCACCCATCATAGCCGGACCAAGAGTACCCGTAAGGGTGATGCTGAGCACTATCCACAGGGCAAACTGCGTTAATCCAACCATACCTACACCTATTATTTTCCCCATCATCAGCTGGAACGGCTTTACGGAGGATATCACCACTTCTATTACCCTGCTGGTCTTTTCTTCTATCACACCTCGCATTACCTGCGTACCATAGATAAACAGGGACATATAAATAAGTATTGCAGTCAGGAATCCGATAATGTAGGCGGCTATGGTTCCCGCATCTTTCTCGCCCTCTGCTGTTATTTGCTTTGAACTAATATTGATGCCTTTCTCGGCCTCGTCAAGTATTCTTACGTCGATGCCGGCATCCAGCAGTTTTTTGTTCTTGATGAGTTCGTTTACCTGGTTCTCTACGTAGGATATCAGGGTGGCGCTTGCTTTTTTCTGCCCAACAATCTGCACTCCTGCCATGTTTGCCGGTATGTGCAACAGGTAAACATCTCCCTCTTGTTCCAGCAGGTTCTTTTTTTCCTGCTCATAGCTTTTATCGCTATAGCTGAACTTAATAACAGTGCTGCCCTTCAGCTTGCCCTTAAAGAGCCCGTTTTCATCCACCACATGTACCGTTTTCACGTCGCCCATCTCGTCACCCTTGGCTATCAGGTAGCCCATCAGGCCATACATACAGATGATCAGCGTCGGCACGAGTATAGTCATCCAGAGGAATGACTTCTTCTTTACCCTCGATAAATATTCACGTTGTATGATCAGTAATATCTTGTGCATGATCTAGCTTAGTTGATTCACCTTTTCAATAAAAATGTCGTTCATGGTAGGTATCACTTCCCTGAAACCTACTATCTGTATTTGCGGCATCACGTAGTTGAGCACTTCGTTGGCGCTCACCCCGTCTTTTAATTGCAGCCTCAGCTGGTGACCGTCGCCCAGGTCCTGCTCTTCCAGTACTTCAAAAGGCGCATTACCATTCACATTTATCTTATTGCCCTCGTACTCCAGCATAAAGGTATTGTTCCGGTATGCCTTGCGTATATCACGAACTCTGCCTTCCAGTATCTTTTTCGATTTGTTCAGCAGTGCTATAGAGTCGCATAGCTCTTCTACTGATTCCATCCTGTGCGTGGAGAAAATGATGGTTGCGCCTTTCCTGTTCAGCTCCAGTATCTCGTTCTTAATGATCTCAGCATTTACCGGGTCAAACCCGCTGAAAGGTTCATCCAGAATTACCAGGTCCGGCTCGTGCATTACGGTCGATACGAACTGTGCCTTCTGTGCCATCCCCTTCGACAGCTCTTCTATCTTCTTATTCCACCAGCTTTCTATTCCCAGTTTGGTGAACCATTTTTTTGCACTGTTCGTAGCCTCGCTCTGGCTCATGCCTTTCAGTTTGGCCAGGTATACTATCTGCTCACCTATCTGCATTTTTTTATACATACCGCGCTCTTCGGGCAGGTAACCTATCCTTTCTATATGCGACTGGTTCAGTTTTTCGCCATTGAAGAGTATCTCACCCGAATCAGGAGCCGTTATCTGGTTGATGATCCTTATCAGCGAGGTCTTTCCGGCCCCGTTCGGTCCCAGCAGCCCGAAGATCTTCCCTTTCTCTATTTCTATACTCACATCGTCCAGTGCCCGCTGCCCTTCATACTGTTTTACTATATGCCGTATACTTAACATGGGGTGAAAATACCAAATTGTTACGATGCATGCCTCACCCCATCGATATTCATTCCACACACATAGTAAATCTTCTAAATCAAAAGAATCATGGTTCTTTTTTCAATAAATTGTGAGTGGTTTTAAACTAATAAGATGAACTGGGCAATCAGGAAGGTAGCAGTAATAGGCAGTGGCGTAATGGGCAGCCGTATAGCAGCACATTTCGCAGGCATAGGCGTACAGGTTTTACTATTGGATATTCCCGCCAAAGAGGGTGATCGCAATAAGATCGTCAACGATGCCTTCCAGGCCATGCTCAAAAGCAAGCCCTCAGCCGTCTACACCAAAAATGTCGCTCAGCTCATCAAAACCGGCAATACCGAAGACGACCTCCACCGCATCTCCGACTCCGACTGGATAATAGAAGTAGTAATAGAGCGCCTCGACATCAAAAAGCAGGTCTTTGAGAACATCGAAAAGCACCGCAAGCCCGGAACCCTCATCACTTCCAACACTTCCGGCATTCCCATTCATATGATGGCCGACGGCCGAAGCGATGATTTCCAACAGCATTTCTGCGGAACACACTTTTTCAATCCTCCCCGATATTTGCGGTTACTTGAAATAATACCCGCGCCCAATACTACACCCGAGGTCATCGATTTCCTCATGGAGTATGGCAGCCGCCACCTCGGCAAGCAAACGGTGCTTTGCAAAGACACTCCCGCTTTCATCGCCAACCGCGTCGGGGTCTTCGGCTTCATGGCGGTATTCAAGGCCATGCAAGACCTCGGCCTTTCCGTAGATGAGATAGACACCCTCACGGGTCCCGTACTCGGTCGCCCCAAGTCAGCCACTTTCCGCACAGGCGATATCGTAGGTCTCGATACACTCGTTCACGTAGCAAAGGCGTTGCCGCAAAATGCTCCCAACGACGAAGCCAAAGACATTTTCACCCTCCCGCCATTCCTCGAAAAAATGGTAGAGAACAAATGGCTCGGCGATAAAACAGGCCAGGGCTTTTATAAAAAAGTAACGGCACATGATATTGACTCTCCCCCTTCAGGGGGAGCCGGAGGGGGGGCCACTTTCACCCAATCTCCTGAAGCCCGTGGTGACGAAAAGAAGACTGCCCCACTCGGTAAGCCTAAGTCTGAGATTCACACCCTGAATCTGGCCACCATGGAGTACGCTCCAAAACAAAAAACAAAATTTCCTACGCTCGAGACCACTAAAACTATTGATGATCTCAAACCAAGGCTGAAAATATTATATGCAGGGCAAGACAAGGCCGGTGAGTTTTACCGCATGTTCCACCACCTGCTATTCTCCTACATCACTCACCGCATTCCCGAGATAAGCGACGAGCTCTACAAAATAGATGATGCCCTCAAAACCGGTTTCGGCTGGGAGATCGGCGCTTTTGAATCATGGGATATCCTTGGAGTAGAAAAAGTACTGGAGCAAATGAAAGCCTCCGGTTATAAGGTAGCTGAATGGGTTCCCCAAATGCTCGAAAAAGGCAGCAAAACTTTCTACAAAACAGAGAACGGCCAGCGCAAATACTACGATATCCGCACCGGCTCTTACCAGCACATTCCCGGCATGGGCGATCTCATTTTGCTCGAACATCTTGATGAAAAAATCGTTTGGAAAAATGCAGTCTGCAAACTTGTCGATATTGGCGATGATGTAGTAGCTCTCAGCTGGAGCTCAAAAATGAACAGCATCGGCGGCGAAGTGCTTGAAGGCATTCAGAAGAGCATCGCCATCGCCGAAGAAAAGTATAAAGGACTCGTCATTGCCAATGGGGGAGCCAATTTCAGTGCTGGTGCCAATGTCGGCCTCATCTTCATGTTCGCCGCCGAACAGGAATACGACGAGCTCGACTTCGCCGTCCGCCAGTTCCAGGCCACAACAATGCGCATGCGCTACAGCTCAGTTCCTGTTGTCGTTGCACCGCATGGTCTCACCCTCGGTGGTGGCTGCGAAATGTGCCTACATGCCGATTCGGTCCAGGCTGCTGCCGAATCTTACATCGGTCTCGTTGAGGTGGGTGTCGGTATCATTCCCGGTGGTGGCGGCTCCAAAGAAATGGCCGTCCGCGCCGCCGAGCGCACCATCAAAGAAGACATCGAGACCAACTACCTCCAGCAGCTCTTCATAAATGTCGGCACTGCCAAAGTCTCCACCTCCGCACACGAGGCATTTGAGAATTTCGTCCTTCGCCCCGGCACTGATGCAATATCCATCAACCTCGATCGCCGCGTCGCAGACGCCAAACGAAAAGTGCTCGCCCTCTGGGAAATAGGCTATACCCAACCTGTGCAAAAGACGCAGGTAAAAGTGCAGGGCCGCAGTGGCCTCGGCGGACTGATGGCAGGCATACACGGCATGTGGCGTGGCAATTATATTTCAGATCACGACAAGCTCATCGCAGAAAAGCTGGCATTCGTAATGTGCGGAGGCGATCTCTCCTCGGTGAGTTATGTAAGCGAGCAATACCTCCTCGATCTTGAACGTGAAGCGTTCCTTTCCCTTTGTGGACAGCGAAAGACCCTAGAGCGGCTACAGAGTATCTTACAAACGGGAAAGCCTTTGAGGAATTAATAGCATTACGATTATCTTCGTCCACATCGTGAAACGGCTACTCATTGTTACTATTCTATTGCTGAGCTTGGCGCCGGCTGCAGAAGCCCAGGTGCTTGATGTCCATCGCATAGCCATGGAGGAAACCATACATGAATACCTCGGCCGGATAAAAGACAAATCAAAAGATACCAGCCGTAGCGCCATAGATTCCCTCTGGCGAGCCAATATTGAGCTCATGGCCTACATGAGGAATATGTGCAAACTCTATCCCGGCCTTATCGGTGAAGAGTTTGTCACTATAGGTGACATAGATGGCCAGCTTTATGGTATGAACATCGTTAGCTCTGAGGACAAAGCCCTGCGCATTTATTGCTGGGATAGCTGGACAAGCAAAGACATGCACCGCTTCAATAGCCTCGTACAATATCGCCTGGGTAAGGAGATCATCACCCTGCCCTGGTCGGATGTAGCTGAGCGCAGGGGTAGAATAGGGAAGGCCCTCAACTGCTTTGCAGAGATCAATACGGTCATCGATAAGGATAATCACCCCATCTACCTGGTGATGTCCTTTCGCATTAGCCAGGAAAACGAAGGCGGCCACGAACTGCAGGCGTTTCGCATCGATTCCTCCCTGGCTCCTGTCGCTGTCTTCAACTACTACGGTGATTTAAAGAATTCCCTCGTGGTCTACAACGACAGGTCCGTCCGTGGCCGCTGGTCCGAAGACGACACCAATATCAAGATCAGCGCCGATGGGAAAACGGTCTACGTTCCGGTCGTAAAAAGCGGGAATCCCAACAAAAAAGTGACCGGCAACGAAAAAAACTACCATATCTACCAATTTAATGGCTCGGAATTCGTTTATAAAGAAAACCTAAATAATTGACCCTTGCCCGCAAAGGCCCGTATAAATCCATAATTTGCAGCAGATGCCAGGTTTTATAAATAATTTTTTTTCCGTTTCCGTGAGGGGCTTATTTCTGCTCGCTTTTCTTTTC
>DASPNB010000554.1:0-6887 GCA_035626755.1 Flavipsychrobacter sp. | reverse complement strand
ATGAAACGTATTTTGAGCGGAGCCCTGCTCCTCAGCTGCCTGCTGATATTCCTCGGCTCGTGTAAGAAAGCTGCCGATAACGCCAAACACATTCCACAAGACGCCACAGCTGTATTCAGTGTAGACCTCGCTTCTATAGGTAAAAAACTGGCCTGGGATATTCTTTTCGGTAGCGATATTTTCAAAGAAATGACCAAAAGCGCAGGCAAGGACTCATCGGGCATGAAAGACCTGCAGAATGCAGGTATCGATTTCATGAACACCTTCTATAGCTATACGGCAACTGACAAGAGATATGCCGGAGAACAACGCTTTGCTGCACTCATCCCCCTTTCTGACAAGGGCAAGTGGGAAGCCTATGTAAAGAAAACCTGGCCGGCCGCAAAGCTGAAAACAGTAGGAGACCGCACCGAAGCTATGCTTAACGAGAGCGTGTATGGCGGCTGGGACGGCGACCTGCTGATAATGATGAATACGGTAACAAAGGAACAAGCCCTGAGCGCTGATGGCAACTATGTACCCCCGGTAACTGATGAAATACAAACCGCCGCAGAAATGGAAAATGCCTTTAAGCTGGAAGAGAAAAACTCTATAGCTGCCCACAAGCATTTCAGCAAGCTGGTAAAAGAAGGTCACGACATCAGCCTGTTTGTCAATTACGAGAACATACTGAACAGCTACGGCGCATCTATGATGGGCGGCCTGGCACCAACGGCAGAAATGATCAGGGATGCTGCATTTACCTCGGGCTTCGACTTTGAAAAAGGTGCCATAAAGGGCGACATGAAATATTACGTGTCCAACGAACTGAAGGCTGTTTCCAAAGACCTGATGAGCGGCAATCCCGACAAAGAAATGATACAAAGGCTGCCTGCCAGCGAAATGAACTTACTGGCCACCACTGCTATATCGCCGGGTGCGCTGAAGACCCTGCTGGACAGGTTCAACATGTTGGGCTTTATCAATATCGGCCTCTCTGAGCAGGGGCTGACGGCCGATGACCTCTTTGAATCCTTTACAGGAGACATAGCCTTCAGCATGAACAACTTTAAGCTCGTAATGAAAAAAACAGGCTACAGCTACTACAACGATCAAATGGAAATGGTAACCGACACTATGAGCGATTACAAACCCGAGATGGACTGGCTGTATGTAATGAAGATCAACAAACAGGACAAGTTTGATAAGGTAATGGCTGTGGCCACCAAGACCGGTGTGCTGCTTCCGGGCACCGGCGGCGCTTATACTGTGGCAGGCGACAGTGCTATGAGTATAGTGGTAAAAGATAAATACCTCGTGGTAGCCAACAAAGCTGCCGCAAGCAGTGCCTACATGAGCGGCGCGAACAAGAACCAAAAGCTGCATGAAGTAGCCGAAAAGCATGTATACGAACACCCTATGTCGGTTTTCTTTGATGCAAAGAAATTATTTGCTGCGGTAGGTCCTGAAACCATGGATAACGAAAAAGAAGCTGCCACATTTGCTGAAGTGAAGAAAGTATTTGACAACGCTATACTCTCGGGCGGCGAATACAAGGAGGATGCTTTCAAGTATGAACTCTCCATCAACTTCAACAACAAGGATGAGAATAGCCTGCTGCAGCTGATACAGATGGCCAATGCTATTTCTGAAATCGAGAACAAAAAGCCACAGGTTGCAGTAAGATAATACTGACCAACTTATATATTAAAGAGCCTTCACAAGTTTTGTGGAGGCTCTTTTGTTGGCATTGTTTTGTTGGGCTTGCTATAAAATCCACCTCCTCTATGCTTACATATATTTTCATCGGGATATTGATAGCGGCATTCGTGTCGTTCGTTATTTATACAGTTCAGCACATAAAAGAACTTGAGTATTGAGCGATCCTTTACCTTGAGCAATTTAACAGTCAAAACCTCGGCTGTGCATGGATAAGGGCACAGTCTTTTGACTATATAGTTATCAAAACGTATGGATTATGAATAAGCAGTTCTGGGGATGGATGTTGATAGTAGTTGGGGCCGTCGGCCTCGTAATGAGTATCATTAGTATTATTGCCTACGGTGTGCATGACCTTACTGACGTTCAGACAATTGCAGCCTATGGCCTCCTGGGCCTCGCCATGTTCTCTACGGGGCAGGAGTTTCGCAAAATGGCTACCCGGTAGCCTTATTTCTCCTACCTTTAGTCTTCTCAAATAATTTCGGTGTCAAACAAGGTCAGACTGGATAAATATCTATGGGCTATACGCATCTTTAAAACGCGCACCCTGGCTACAGCCGCATGCGACGACGGCAAAGTAAAGCTGAATGGCGTATCGCTCAAGCCTTCTAAAAATGTATCTCTCGGCGACAAATATGATATACGGGCTGAAGGACGAAAATGGACCATAGAGGTGACCGGCATCATAGAAAAGCGCGTAGCCTACGAAGAAGCCATAAAAAACTATGTGGACCTGACCAGCGAGGAAGACAAAGCCCACAATGTGCGCATGAGCACCAGTTTCTACACAGGCAAGCGCCTGAGCAAAACAGGCAAGCCCAGTAAAAAACAGAGACGCGACCTGAGTGATCTGTTGGGTACTGACACTGACCTTAGTGACGGCGACGAGTAACGATTTCTTCGTTGAAAAGACTTATATCGGGGGAAGTTTAGAGGATGAGGAAGAAATTATCTTCTACAAGTTTCCTTGAAAACGATGGCCTTTCTTTCAGCTCTCTATAGTGTTTGCTGCTAAAAAAACCTCCGTTTTTCTGCTCTTTCCTTACATTACTATCTTCCTTGCACATCAGAAAAAACATGCTACAAAGAAATAACAGGATATTGCCACTTAATGATTTTGTATGCATATGTTTGCCAGATTCCTGATTCACCTTCGGCAGTATAATTGAACTTGTTTGGGTCTGCCGGCTCATAAGTATTTGATCGATACACCGTCTCTCCCACTGGTGAAGCAATCAACAAAGGTGTTATTCGTACTCTTTTTTGATAACACTCCGTTATGCGGATTCACTACGCTATCCCCTTACTATAGTCTTTATAGTACGGGTAGTCCCTCTCTGGCGCGGGACTGTGCCCCGTGTCTGCTTAGATGAACCGGACTGTGTCCGGAGTCTGTGCCTCATTAACCCGTTCACAACCTACTCCCTCACTATCTTTTGGATATCGTTTCCTTCCCTGCCGAGTCACCGGCCTTCCGGTGATTCGGCAGCATTAAGGCGATGCAGTTGAGACGTAGCTACTAACTACGACAGGTCGTCCGGAGGGAAAGAAAAGTTCCTCTCTGGCGCGGGACTGCGTCCCGTATCTGCTTAGATGAACCGGACTGTGTCCGGAGTCTGCCACATTTCTGGCATTTAAAAAGCAGTCATAAAAAGTTTCCCACATAGCCCGCCCAAAATTTGCCTCCCCCTCCCCTCATTTCGTATCTTTGTTTCAGTCGGCGCTCACAGTGCCGGCAGGCTCTTTGACATACTGTAAACCCACTTCTATGGCTGATATCTCCGCAGCCCGGTATCGGGCATCAAGTACCGAGTATCGAGTATCAAGCATCAGGCCTTACCGATTAACCTGTGTGGTAGTATAATTAACCTAACATGGTAGTAAATGCACCTATAGTTCACCTAAAACAGTACTAAAATTTACCTGTCTTCACCACAAAATGGTAGTATAAACGGCTGAAACCCTTGCCTGGCAAGAACTCCACCTTTAGAAAAGCGCTGCAAATTTACCTAAAACGGTTTTGAGCATAAAAAAAGCCCCTCGGTTTTACCGGGGGGCGTTGATATAAAGTCTTTGAATCTTAGTAAACGTTGATGAAGTTACCTTCCCTCACCTTGACCCAGTTTCGGCCAATATCTGTGGAGCGGTATATGCCCTTGTTGGTAGCCAGGTAAACAACGCGTTTTTCAGCATCATTCTTTGAGCGCTCATATTTGCCTTTTATACCGCGGACGATCAGGTTAGCTTCCAGGCCTTCGTTAGCCGGAACCATTACACCCATTTCCAGGCGGAAAAGACCCTGGTAGTAAGTACCAACAAATAGCTCTTCATTGAAAGGAGCGCCGGCACAGGCTATACGGGTATCATCGGGCAGGCCTGAAAACTGGCTCCAGTTGCTGCCGTTTGTGCTATACCAAACACCTAGCGAGTCAGTAGAATCAATTGCAACTACCACATTCTTATAAGAAGCCAGGCTAACCGAACCTCCATCGTGGGGGAAATTAGCCAGGTCTATAGAAATCTCGCTCCAGGCATCGCCTTTATTGTCTTTCTTAAAAAGCCTGTTGTTAACATCGTCGTAGGCATAAATTTCACCGTTAGACAGCTGCGTGTAAGAGGTAATGGACACAGAACCGGTGATGGTATTATCCCAGTTGCTTGCCGGTTCCAGCTGCCATTCGCCTGATTGGCCGTTCTTTTCGTTATAAGCCACTCCAAAACCCTGGTCGGAAGCTATATAAACACGCTCCTGGTCACGGGCGTACAGAAGGCCTGACTGGTTGTAGGCAGCGGGATTTACATTAAAGTAAGTAGGACCGAAGGTTTCGCCATTGTCCATGGTGTAGTGGGCGTTCTTTTTTACCCATACCAGGTGGGTAGGGCCCGTAACTGCCAGCGCACGCGATGGATAGCCATCAGCAGGGAAAAGCAGCTTTTTTATCAGGTCTCCGTTGTTGCTATTGTATAAAATACCCGCAGAATCGGAGAAATATACACTGTACGGTATAGCCAGCTCGTCGCCATTACTCTCCAGGCCTACGCGCTTGTTACAGCTATCGAAGGCCACAGTTGAAACTGCCAGCAAAAACAATACTATTGATAAGTAAGGTTTACGCATCCCAATATTTTTTCTCAAGATTATAAAAATAGTTAAGTTTTCAAAGATAAACACTTATACAGACAGTTGTATGCCCCCCGGCGGTTTGTTTTCTGCCTTTCTCCCTCATCAAAATGACAGAGGCATGTCAAATATCAACTAAAGATTAATATCAATGATGGTGCTATTTGCCGGCGAATTCAATGGGCAGAACCAGTTCCTCGGTTCCTCGTTTTATAGTTACCGTGGTCTTATCCCCGGGATTGAACTTGCCCAGTGCTTCCATATAGGTTTGCATGCCTTGTACCTTATGCTCCCCTAATTGGATGATAATATCCCCCGGCATTATCCCCGCGGCGGCAGCCGGCTTGCCTTCGGTTACACCATCAGCCCTTACTCCTCCATCCTGGAAGGTGTAGTCAGGCATAATGCCGAGGCTCACCTTAAAGCGGGTTTTGCCTACGGTGGCTTGCTTGGTTGGGGTAAAGGCAGGCTTATCCTTTTCCTCCATCAGTTCCACCAGGGAGTAGACGTAGTTGATGATCTGGGCCTCGCCTATGTAGTTGATCTTGCCGGTGTCATCGGAAGGCTTGTGGTAGTCGCTATGTACCCCGGTAAAGAAAAAGAGTACGGGTATCCCGGCATGATAGAAGGATGTGTGATCGGAAGGTCCCACGCCGGAGCTATCTATATTGATCTTGAAATTCTTGTTCTTCATCTCCAGGAACTCGCCCCAGGCAGGAGAGGTACCTACCCCACCTATAGTAAGCGCATGTGTGCTATCGTTCAGGCGGCCCACCATATCGAGGTTCACCATGTAGGCGATCTTATTGCTGTCCAGGCCCATCTCTTTTACAAAAGCTTTTGAGCCATACAGGCCTAATTCTTCACCGGAAAAGTTCACAAAGAGATAATTGTATTTCTTCAGCTCCGACTTCTTTATCATCCCGGCGAGAGCGAGTATTGCCGCCGTACCGCTGGCATTATCGTCGGCCCCGTTATGTATCTCTTTAGTGCTGCTATGGCCATGCAGGCTGTTGCCATCCTCGCCATAACCGAGGTGATCGAAGTGAGCACCCAGTACTACTGTGTATGTAGTGTCGTTGTCAATATATGCTGCAACGTTATTACCCTGGCGTTCTTTTTTTCTCACGGCAAGATTCAGCTCCAGGGGAATGGTAACTGTTGTAGAGTCTGTAGTAAGTGGAGTGATGTACTCGTGAAACGCCCTGTAGCTAATAAATGCAGAAGGTATAGCCGACATTTCCAGTTCCGATTTACCGTTGAAGACAGGCGCGTATTTGCTATCAAAATTATCGTAGAACAAAACTCCTGTAGCTGATTCCTTTGTTGCCGCTGCAGTTCTTTCGAATGCAGCCTTCTCCCAGTCGAAATGCGGGTTATCGGCTTCGGCGCTATCAGCATAGAAGGGCAGTAAAAAAACGCTATTCTGCTCCATTATATCGGGAATGATCTCGCTGAAGACCCTTGTTTCAGCAGTGAAAGCCATAGGGAAGGCGTTGCTATCTATCTTAAGTGCATTGTTGCCTATGCGTATCAGGCTGCTGTTGGCCGGCTCCTTGTCTCCGCTGAATTTAAAATTGTAACGGTACATATCGCCATAGGGGAAAATGCCGATATCCTTGTAACGCTTTACTAAGTATGCCGCTGCTTTTTTCTCTCCCTCCGATCCTGTTCTTCTTCCTTCCAGTGAATCGGAAGCCAGGTAACCTATATCGGCACGAAGCTGCTCTACCAGCTTACGCTCTGCTTTGCTCTGCGCACTACTCTCTCCACCCACTAAAAGGCTTATGGCCAATATGGCACTAAAACCACGACAATTCATGAAAAATAATTCTCCTGCTAATTTACACTTCTATAGCATACAATAAAGAAAAAACCCGTTCCTTAACGAAACGGGTTTTATATTGTCATGTTCTCTCTGCTATTCTCCTTCGTGAAGGTCTCCCTCGGCGTTAACCATGAGCGTTCCCTCATCCTCCGGCATGGCTTCAATAGCATCTGTTGGTATTACGATCTCTGTATTTACTATGTCTTTTAGCTGGGGCAGGCCTTCCGGCGAGTTGAT
>DASPNB010000553.1:0-6077 GCA_035626755.1 Flavipsychrobacter sp. | reverse complement strand
CTTACTATGATCTGCTCAGGAGTAATGATGACATGAAAGACCTTGACATTGATGCACTGCAGGAGTGTGGCATACTTGTAGACAAGGAAGATGATACTTACCTGCTGCAAAAGTTCATTAAGCCCATCAGCGACCGGCCTTTCTTCATTTACGAAATAGTTCAACGTACCAATGGATACAATGGATTTGCCCTAAAAAACATCAACGTGCTGAAAAAAGCTGAAGAAATGGAAGTGATGAAGCTGGGTTAGCAATACCTCACGAGAATTTTCTTAGCCGTAATGTAAATGATAGCATGAAATAGCGGCCCAGCCTGTTGGTTGTGGTTTGAGTAATAACATTGGCCGCTGCAACAGAGCTGAACCCTGTATTTTGATTGAACACGTCAAAAGCTGCCAGCCGAAGCGCGCCGCGGTTGTCTTTCAGGAACCTGCGCTCAACGTAAACGTTCAGGATAGAAGGATCAATGAGATTTACAGTTGATACATAGCCGGAATTCAGCAGCAGGCTGTAGCCGTATCCCTGCGTCCAGTTCTTTAAGAAATAATTCTTTCCGTTCAGTCCTATCGTAAGCGTTCTTACATCCAGTTCGGGTAGTGCCTGCTTATCGGTCCCGGAATTATGGCTGCGGGTAATGGCGTAGCTTGTAAACAGTTGCACGTCTATCACATCCGTGATGTCTGTGCGGAAACGCAGGCCGGGAACCAGTTGCAGGTTCCTGGCATTGATCTTAATAGTAGATTCTGTGTATGTTGATGGCTGTACACTTGTAAGATAAGCTGCGTTAGCATTATATACTATCCTTCCATTTACTTGTATGGAAAACTGCCGGTTACTCCACTGCTTTTCATAAGCTGCAAAAGCTGATAGTGCATGATTTTGATTTGTGTTCAGGTATCTCGTTAAAAAAGTGCCGCTCAATCTTGGATCGGGCGCATAATCCAGCGGGAATGAAACGGTATTAGTGGTCACTTTGTTCCTCGTTTGATTTAGCAGGAGGTTTGCAAACAGGAGATCGCCCGTACTGGAGTTAAACCTGTTGTACCGCAATGAAAAACTATTGTTGAATTCCGGTTTCAGGTTAGGGTTGCCCTGTATGGGATATAACGCATCAGAGAGGTCTATGACTGGTTGCAATACTTCAAAATCAGGTTGGCTGGTGGTTCCGGAATAGTTCAGCGTGAGCGTGCTTGTGCGTGAGAAGTTATAGACAAGGTTAAAGGCCGGGGCCAGGTTAAAAGTGCTGACCTTTGTTTTATTGCTTAAAAGATTTGAGCTGCCGGAAAGCTCGGCTGGCTGAACATGAAGTCCAGCAACATAATTGAATCTTTTCCCGTTAAAGCGATAGTTCAATCCAAAGCGATGGGTTGTAAGACTGAAATTATATTTTGCGCTTAATTGATTGTCCCGCACAAATGATCCTGTGCTGGTGTCCTGCACATCTGTTTGCTTGTCTGCCGTGGTATAAGAACGCCCGAACGCATATTTTGTTTCCAGCAATGATCGCGCATTCAGCGGCCTTATGTAGGAAATGTTTGCATCCAGGTCATTAGTTCTGCTGTATGTATTGATCCGTTGGTTTTCAGGCGCAGTGGCTTTCCCCTCTATAAAATTGTATTGCGGATTTTGAAATTGATCAATGCTTGTGGAGTTGAAGCTTACTTCAGTAGTAAAATGCGCTTTAGTCTGAAATTGGTGGTTGTACAGTGCAGAAAGGCTAAAACTTGAATTAGATGATTTGGCGGGCGCCGTAGATGTATACGTAGTAACATTTGAATGTAGTGAATCAGTATAACCGGTATGCGTGTTGGTGTTGGAATAAGCTGCTATCACTTTAAGATAGTTCAGGGTATCGGGTGCAAACTCGGTATTCCAGGACATGTTGTGCATGGCGTTATTGTCCTTTCTGTTGCTGGTATAATTGCTGAAGCCGGGATTGGTCTGAGAAATATTTTCCTTTGAAATAAATGACCTGGTGCGCGTTGTGTTGTTCACATAATTGTAACTGCCATATACCTGGAATTTTTTGCCCCATTGGTCCCTCATGTCCGCTTGCAGTGTACGGGCTTCGGTAATGCCGTTTTGAGCGGTTGTTTGTCCTGCCGGTGGCCCGGTGATCGCTTTGGCGCCCAGCACACCGGTCTTCATGACCTTGTTCAGTTTTGCAGCGGGTGTGCTGTTGCCGGTTTGTTCAGTGGTATTGAATGTAAATGTATTAACATTGGTATTATTGATATTTCCTAAAAAGGATATCTGCTGGTCATTGTTGAACCTGAAGTTATTGGTGAGCGCAAGGTAACGGTTGTCGTTTTCGCGGCCTGAGGGCACCAGGTCGGCACCGTCTCCAAGAGTTGTCTGGCTCCAGTATCCTTTAGACTTGTCAGGGTTTAGTACAATGTTCATCCTTAAAGTGGATTCACCGGTTTTCATGCCGGTTATCGCTGCCTGATCGCCATAGTCTTCTACTATCTGAACATTTTGAACAATACCCGCGGGCAGGTTCTTTATAGCTGTTTGAACATTGCCACCAAAGAATTCTTTACCATTTACGCTCACCTTTGCCACTTGTTTCCCCTGGGAAGTTACATTGCCACCGGCGTCAACGCTGATACCCGGCATTTTTTTTAGTGCATCTTCAAGCGGAGCATTCTCGCGTACTTTGTATGCGTTCATCGAGTACTCTATGGTGTCTTCTTTAAATGCTATCGGTTTTATGCCAAGTACCTTCACTGCTTTTAACAGGTTGTATTGGGGAGTAAGCAATATTGGATCAAGGTTTATGGGAAGGGAATCATTGTCAAAGGAATAATGCCTTTTTAATCCCTGGTAGCCTGTAACAGTAACTATGAGATCGAATTTTTTTCCTTCTACATTGTTGAAGTAAAAATTGCCTGCGGTATCTGTTACAGTAGTTATACTGTCCCGCGCCGCTGTTACCAATACAATCGTACTGCCTGCTAATGGCAGCCTGGCAGTGTCCTGTACAGCGCCTTGCACTGTACGGCCGGTTTGAGCAGTGATACAAAGCGGCGGTAAAAGAAATAAGAGCAGACCGGTTAAAAGGTATTTCATAGAACAGGTAATTGACCATGGCCCTTAAAGCGGCACCTTGTCCAGCTTGATGTTTGCGGGTTTCTGTCCCCGCTTCACCACTTTTAATTGCAGGTTGATGGTTTTGTTCTGCAGGTCTTTTTTGCCTTTGATGCTTAACACTTTGATGGGAGGTTCTGCTTTAACGCTATCTGGGTGGAAGGTAAAAGCAACAACAAGTGGGATCATCACCGGAATTATCAAAAGTTTTCTCCAGTAGGAAAAACCGGGCCTTCCCATAGTAAGCATTGTTAGCCTTCTTTTTACAGGCGAGTGAAAGAAATAGTGTGCAAGGTTCAGGTAGTGCCCCTGGTTGTGGGATGCCAGCAGCATACGTGCAAACGAGCGTGTATCTGCATCCCTGATAGACCGGGCGTCAGCAATAAATTCATGGACTATATTCAATTCCCTTTGAATGATCCAGTAAAAAGGGTTCATCCAGAAAATGCAGGTCACAAAATGTGAGAGCAGCTTGTCGTACGTGTGCCTTCCCTTTATATGCGCCAGCTCATGATCAAATATTTTCTGGCCATCGTCGTTCAGCGTAATGCATTCGTTCCAGAATAAATTGTCAAGAAAGCTGAAAGGAGCTTGCGATACCTGCGTTTCTATCAGGTTGAATCCTTCCATCCTGGTGTTCACGTGCCTGCGTTTGATACGGAGTATCCAGGCGATGTTTGCAATGAAAAGCGTGAGCAGTACTCCTGTAACAGCTACGGAAATAGAAAAAAAGAGCCAAAACCATGTTAAACCTAAAGAGTTGCCCATGCCGGCAGCGTTTACCGTATGGGAAATATAATCGGATGCCAGGAGGGCGGGTGGATATTGTTCCGGCCAACTGATGTGAATCAGCGGCGCCGCCAGGCTTATGATAATAGAAAATAATAAATAGAACCGGTTGAAGGAATGCAGTTTCTTATTACGCAGGAAAAGCCAGTAATAACAGGTGAACAACCCGCTAAGGACAATGCATTTCAGCAAATAAGGAATAACGGCATCCATAGCTTATTTTTTTTCTTTCTTAACTTCTTTTAATAAGATCTCAAGGTCATTTACTGATAACTTTTTTTCATTTATCAGGAAGGAGACCACGTTAGAGAAGGAGCCTTCAAAATATCCCTTGGTTACATTAGTAAGCGTGTTCTTTGAATATTTTTCTTTGGATACCAGCGGATGATACCTGTGTATCCTGCCAATATTCTCTATCTCAACAAAGCCTTTATTGATGAGTGTTTTAAGGATGGTAGCAACGGTGTTCTTGTGCGGCTGTGGAGACGGCATGCTGTTCACGATCTCCATTAAGAGGCCGCTCCTCAGTTTCCACAGCACCTTCATTACCTGTTCTTCTGCTTTCGTCAATGTCTTCATCTAAAACTATAATTGTAGTCAAGTTAAAACTATTTTTATAGTTTTAAAATTTATTTTATGCCCGGTTATGCCAATACCATGAGCCTGCGGCAGGCATGCAGTTTATTTGCTGCAGTTTGTGGCCAAGCCTATGTATCTATGGACAACGACCTGCTTTCCATGTATGAAACCGACCAGTCCTGCCTCAGGTTTCCGCTTGATGTGCTGGTGAAACCCGCAACATCTGCAGAAGTGGCACAGGTAATAGCTATTTGTAATGAGCATGATATTCCCGTTACGCCGCGTGGCGGAGGCAGTGGGGTAGTGGGCGGAGCGCTGCCTGTGTATAGGGGCGTAGTTTTATCATTAGAACGGCTGAATACTATAATAGAAATAAATACAGCAGAAAAATATGTGGTGGCAGAGGCGGGGGTTATTACTGCCGATCTGTGCAGCGCTCTGGAGCAGCATGGCCTTTGCCTTCCGGTTACACCAGGCAGCAGTGACATTTCGTGCATAGGAGGCAATGTAGCCACCAATGCGGGTAGCATGTACTCCTGCAGGTATGGGCAAACCGCCAACATGGTGTTGAACCTGGAAGTGGTGTTGCCAAATGGCGACATTATCTGGACTGCATCCAATGTAAAAAAACGGTCGGCCGGGCTTAACCTCAACCAGCTTTTTACCGGCAGCGAAGGCATCCTGGGCATTATCACCAAAGTAATGTACAGAGTAGCAGTACAACCTGCACACGAGATCTGCCTGCTTGCGGGTTTCAATCATCTGAGAACCGCATGCGAAGCGGTAAATGAAATTAACCGGTCAGGCTTACAACCTTCGGCAGTGGAAATAATAGGAGAGCAGGCGCTTAATATAACTGCACTTTACTTAAATGAAAGCCTTCCCCTCATACAAAAAGATATAACTACACACCTGCTGATTGAGTTCACCGCGTATTCAACTGAGGAGATGGATAGTTTCCTGGAGAATATTTACGCACTTTTATCGGGGTATGCGGCAACAGACATACTCCTTGCCAGCAGCGCAGCAGAAAAATTTCGCCTGCGAAGGCTGCGCAGCTCTATCGGGGGCGCCATGACAGCCAATGGAAGGCAGTACCGCGACATAGACGCCTGCATCCCCGTGGCACACCTGAACAATTATCTTTCAGCAGTACAAGAAATCACCTCTTCAACCGCACTCACTCCTATCTGCTTCGGCCATGCCCTGGACGGTAACATTCACACGATGCTTTTAAGCGGGCAGGGTGAACTGGCACACGATCAGGACATTGATAATATTACAAATGAGATATTTCAATACGCCACTCAATTGGGCGGTGTTATCTCCGGCGAACATGGCATCGGCCTTCTTCACAAAACATATCTTCCGCTTCAATTCTCCACGGCTCAACTCAACCTTATGAAAACCATCAAACACGCCCTGGACCAAAAGAACATTTTAAACCCCGGGAAACTACTTCCCTAAGACTGAGGTCCCACCACCATGCGGTGCCACGGGATGTGATGGGCTTCATTGATAATAAAGATCTTTTGCCCGGCAAGCTTGTTTAAAATGAAGTTGCCGGCCCCGGTCCATTGGGTATTATCGCGATTGCAATAAACCTGCACCGGGACTGA
>DASPNB010000552.1:0-2168 GCA_035626755.1 Flavipsychrobacter sp. | reverse complement strand
CATACTGGCGATTGCCGTTCACCCCGATGATATAGAGCTGAGTGCTGCGGGCACGCTCGCGAAGCATGCCCGTATGGGGCAGAAGGTGGGTATACTTGATCTTACTGCAGGGGAGCTCGGAACGCGTGGTTCAGGCGAGATACGCCTGCAGGAGGCGCAGGATGCTGCGGACATTATGGGTATCGCCGTACGGGAGAATGCCGGTATGGCCGATGGCTTTCTCCGCAACGACGAGGAGCATCAGCGACGGCTCATCACTTATATACGTAAGTACCGCCCCGATATAGTAATTACCAATGCCCTGGCCGACCGTCACCCCGATCATGGCAGGGCTGGCAGGCTGGTAGCCGATGCTTGCTTTTTAGCTGGTCTGCGGAAGGTGGAAAGCGAAATGGATGGCCTGCCCCAGGAGGCATGGAGACCCAAGCGTATCTTCCATATGATACAGGACCGCTTTGCAGAGCCAGCGATAATAGTTGACATAACCGAGACCTTTGAGACCAAGATAGAGAGTATGAAAGCCTATAAAAGCCAGTTTCATGATCCTAACTCAAACGAGCCTATAACCTATATAGCCACGCAGGATTTTTTTGAGGCTATTAAGGCCCGAGCATTGCTGCTTGGCAAGCGTATTGGGACTAAATATGGAGAAGGGTTTATATGTGAGAATGTGCCGGGGGTTTCGGATCTGGATAAGCTGGTTTATCCGGAAATAAGCTAATCTGAACCGGGATCTGGGAAGATTAAGGGATTGACCAGGCTATTTTGATGATAGAATGATAAGTTGACAGGTTGCTTTAAAAATCTCCCGCAGACATCGCAGACACTCACATATTTGCCGGGCGTAACAGACTCTAAAGGCTTAACTGATAAGGGTTTCAGGGATATTGGAGAAAAACGGAGGATTTTTTGATAAATATTTTGCTGTTAAGTAAAAAATCCAGACCTTTGCAGTCCTAAATTTTATAAGAAATGGCACGTGTTTGTCAGGTAACTGGTAAAAAGCCCATAACTGGTCATAAAGTATCATTCTCTAACAAGAAAGCAAAGCGTCGTTTTCTGCCTAACCTGCAGGTAAAGCGTTTCTTCCTGGTAGAAGAAGACCGTTGGGTGACACTGAAAGTATCGGCTGATGCTATCCGTACTATCAACAAGAATGGCTTGATGACTGTGGTGAAAGAACTTCGCGCACAAGGCCAAAAGATCTAACTAATTAATTAAACAGCGTAAAGTCCTGATAAAATGGCAAAGAAAGGAAATCGTGTTCAGGTAATATTAGAGTGCACAGAGCACAAGAACAGCGGCCTACCGGGCACAAGCCGTTATATTACTACAAAGAACAAGAAAAACACTCCTGAGCGTATAGAGCTGAAGAAATTCAACCCTATCATGAAGCGTGTAACAGTTCATAAAGAAATTAAGTAAATCAGTATATAGTCTATAGTAGAAAGTAGGAAGACGGCTTACGACTTGCGACTTTCGACTTACGACTAATAAATAACGACTAAATACTAAATAAAATGGCAAAAGCAGCTAAAACGGCGATAAAGAAAGACCCTAAGCAAGCAGCAGAAGCGAAGAACTATACCAAAGTTATCAAAGCTGTTCGCAGTCCTAAATCCGGTGCTTATACCTTTAAGGAAGCAATGGTGCATAAGGATAAAGTAAAAGAATTCCTGGCTGATAAATAATTGAACAGCCCCTCATAAACTAAGACTTGTAAGCTTTACACAAGACTTATAAACTTTTTAGAAGGCCATCCGCTACAGCGAGATGGCTTTCACTTTTATATATAATCCATATATTTTGATATTACCGCTAAAATACCTGTAAGATTATTAGGATAATATCAGCAAGGACTATACTTTTGCGGCCAAGTCTAACTTTAAAAAATCGCCCCAATGAAAAAAGTAATTTACTCTTTAGGAATGTTGGCCCTTGTAGCCACACTAACTGTTCCTTACCAGTCTTGTAACATAAAAGACAAGGTAATTGAAAACCTGGTTGAAAATTTTGACCTTGACGGAGGTACCATCACCTTTGATATTCCCGTTATTACAGACACTACCGGCACTGTAAATGGTGATACCACTATGGTAGACCTGAACCTGGATGCCAAAATAAAGGAAGTAGCCTCTTCAATGGGAGTTAACGACATTGAAACAATT
>DASPNB010000551.1:0-3511 GCA_035626755.1 Flavipsychrobacter sp. | reverse complement strand
CTTGCCGGCTGCAATGGCCTGTGACCCTATAAACAGCAGACAGAAAAGCATAGAAATAATTCGCATACAATTGTAAATTTTTACAATGCAAAGGTCAATCTGCAATGTTATCAACAGCTTAAGCCACTGTTACGCCTATGTGATGCTAATGTTACGCGAATATTAAGTGTTACCTGTGGGTAAGGATTTTATTGTTTTTCTATTACATAATTGTTATTACCGCCGACCTGAAAATGCGATTTCCACGGGTTATTTTTGCCCTATGAACAGCCGCCAATTATTTCAGGCCCACCTGGCACAGACCTCCCCTGCCCCCATCGGTTTACATATTGTGAAAGCCGAAGGGAACTACCTGCACGATGCAGAAGGCAATAAATACCTTGACCTGATAGGCGGCATCAGTGTATGCAACATTGGCCATAGCCATCCTGAAGTAATAGCAGCGGTAAAAAAACAGGCTGATGAATACCTGCACGTAATGGTATATGGTGAACTGGTACAGAGTCCGCAGATAGAGTATGCACACTTGCTCACGCAACACCTGCCGGCTTCGCTTGATTGCGTGTATTTCACGAATTCCGGTGCTGAAGCCACAGAAGGTGCAATTAAACTCGCCCGCCGGGCAACGGGCAAAACAGACATTATTGCCTGCAATAAGTCATACCACGGCAATACCACAGGTGCCCTGGCCCTTATGGGCGATGAATACTGGAGGAATGCCTTCAGGCCCCTGATGCCGGGAGTATGGCATTATGATTACAACTCGCAGGAACTTATAGACGCCATTAATCACGATACTGCCTGCGTGCTAATAGAAACAATACAGGCTGAAGCCGGAGTAATAGAACCCAGGCAGGACTGGCTCAGTCAACTAAGAGAAAAATGTACCAATACAGGTACACTATTAATATTTGACGAGATACAATGCGGCTTCGGACGTACAGGCAAGCTCTGGGGCTTTGAGCACTATGATATAACACCTGATATTCTTCTGTTGGGCAAAGCATTGGGCGGCGGCTTACCCTTGGGGGCTTTCATTTCTTCTCATGAGCTGATGCAAAAGCTGACTCACGACCCTGTACTTGGTCATATCACCACATTCGGTGGACATCCGCTTTCCTGTGCCGCAGGTATGGCTGCCTTTAATGTACTTCAAAAAGAAAACATGGTAGCAGGTGTTGCAGCAAAGGAGCAGCTCTTCCGGTCCTTACTAAAACATCCCTCTATCAGGTCGGTAAGAAGCAAAGGCCTGCTGATGGCAATAGAACTGGAAAGTGCAGAAAGTGTGATAAACACACTGCAAAAATGCCTGGAAAAAAGACTATTTTCTGACTGGTTTCTTTTCGCTCCAGGTTGCATTCGTGTAGCCCCGCCACTTACTATAACTGAGGAAGAAATTGCACAAGCTTGCGAAATATTGAACGAATGCCTCTAACGAAAAAAGGTGCGATATGGCCGCACCTTTCTGTTTACGTTAATACCTTTTTAAAGCTTCACATCAAATAACATACCGTTGATATCCAGCTTGGCGTCGTCATTACAGTCTCCGCTGCCATAGTCTATAGTGCGGGCATATCCGTCTTTGGGTATTATCTGCATTACACCTGAGCGCACATATTTACAATCATTAGACACCAGCAGCGTAGTGAGAATATTAAAGTCGCAGTACTGGTTGTTGGCTCTTTTCATCGATCCGCTGCCATTAACTTCATACACATCGTCGCTGGTATTGCCCTTTGTGTTGTAGCCGGTAACCCATACCGTTTCGCGCTCGCTGTAGTAGCTGATGAAGTTATCTCCGCTGCCTGCAGGATACAGAGTGTCAGCGACTATCACGCTGAAATAGCGCTTGCCGTTGCCATTAAATCCCCGGTTCTCTGTTACTTTGTAGCCGGCCAGCCTGTCGCCGTTGTATTTGTAGTTGTCAAAAGTAATCCTGTGTATGCTGCCACTGTCCCAATAAGGCAAGTCATATGTCACTATTATCTTACCTGTGCGGTTATTATTGTTAGCGTCCTTGCACTCTGCGCCAAAGTCTATTATCATCAGGTTCAGGTTGGTATCATGTATAACAGTAGGCACGCAACCATTGAAGGTCACATTAAGACCAAGTTCATTATAATACATGGCCCCGTCAGCCAAAGCTTCTATATCTCCGTTCACAGCTTCCATTTTGCCATGATCGCTGCCAAAGCCCTTATCATCATCTGTCAGCACATATATTTTAGAGGGGGCACCATCCCTGCTGCAGGAAGCTACCAGCAAAAGAAGGGCCGGGAGAAAAAGGAAAAGTTTTTTCATGTTGAGACAGATATATTTTATCAATTTGTTATAAGAGAATTATCAGAGGGATTAAAGATAAGTAAAACATTGTTTTAAATGAGAGCCGCCCCTTTTCATGGGCTTTTCATCGATATTTTGAGCTACTTTTGCCGCTGATTTTAAGATTTTAAGTTATGCAACTAGCCATTATAGGCACAGGCTATGTAGGCCTGGTTACCGGAACCTGCTTTGCCGAAACGGGCAATAATGTGATCTGCATCGATATCAACGAGGAAAAGATCAACCAACTGAAGGCAGGCAAATCCCCTATTTATGAACCCGGCCTGGATGTATTGCTGGAAAGGAACATTAAGGAAAACCGCCTCACTTTCACCACCTCAGTAGAAGAAGGCATTGAAAAAGCCGATGTTATCTTCCTGGCCCTGCCGACTCCTCCCGGTAAGGACGGCGCTGCTGATCTGCAATTCGTACTGGATGTTGCGGCCCAACTAAGCACACTCATCACTTCTTACAAAGTGATAGTAAATAAAAGTACCGTACCCGTAGGCACTGCCGAAAAAGTGACCAATGTACTGGCCCAGAAGCTGGACCGCGAACTTTTCGATGTAGTTTCTAACCCGGAATTCCTTCGCGAAGGTGTAGCCGTTGAAGATTTCCTGAAGCCGGACCGTGTAGTGGTGGGTACCTCTTCAGATAGAGCAAAGAAACTGATGGACGAGCTCTACCAGCCTTTCGTAAGGCAGGGCAATCCCGTTTACTATATGGATGAACGCTCGGCAGAAATGACCAAGTATGCCGGCAATGCTTACCTGGCCATGCGTATTTCCTTTATGAACGAAATGGCAAATCTCTGTGAGAAGGCCGGCGCAAATGTGGACCTGGTGCGCATCGGCATCGGCAGCGATAATCGTATCGGCAAGCGTTTCCTTTTCCCCGGTGTGGGTTATGGTGGTTCCTGCTTCCCAAAGGATGTACAGGCGCTGGGACAAATTGCCCGTGAGTATGATTACGAGTTCAACCTCGTAAACACCGTGATAAAAGTGAATAACAACCAGAAGCTGCGCCTGGGTAAGAAAATAAAAGACTTTTTCGGCAACGACCTAAGCGGCAAAACCTTTGCTGTATGGGGATTGGCCTTTAAGCCTGAGACCGATGATATACGTGAGGCTCCGGCACTGGAACTGATAGACGAACTGGTGAATGCAGGTGCTACCGTAAAGGTGTACGA
>DASPNB010000550.1:0-5993 GCA_035626755.1 Flavipsychrobacter sp. | reverse complement strand
ATGCTGGCCTCGGCGAAGATGTTTGCGAGCATAGAAGACTCTACGGCTAAGTGCTATGCTTACGTTCTTGAGAAATAATTAATTGCTTACCCCAAACTGCCTCAGGTGATGCCAGGCGTGTTTGTGTAAAATCTGTACGGACATGTCGAAGTCGAGCTGGCCGAAGAACGGATGAACAGCCTTAAAGTCCGGTGTACTGCTGAAAACTTCAAAGAAGTAGTCTATTTCTTCCTGTAGCTCCTGGATAGCTTCTTTTATGTCGATGTGTCTTACGGCCGTTGGTTCGTCGGGTAACAGTGAATTCGGCGTGTTTTCGCGAAACGGTTTCTCCGTCATTAAAAAAGCCTGCATTTTAGGCAAATGTTCTTCGGGAGTTACTATTTCTGCCTGTGTGCGGCCACTGCCGATGCGAACATAGTCGCTCATGTGCTCTATCATCTGCTGCACATTCATTTTACCCCAAAGTCTTCCGGCATCCGGGTTGAGTGCAGATAGAATAGGGGTATATTCTTCCCTGAGAAACTTCTTCTTTGCTTCTATATTTTCCATACAGTAGTATTTCAAAATTTGCACAATGGCGCACTCCCCCTTTAGGGGGGCCGGGGGGGTTAGAGCAATTGCTTTATCAGGTTTTCCTGCGATATACCTTCTGCTTCAGCTTTATAGTTGCGCACTACGCGGTGACGCAGTACGGATATAGCCATTGCCTGCACATCTTCAATGTCCGGCGAGTACTTGCCATTGAGTAGCGCGTGACACTTAGCACCCAGTATCAGGTACTGGGAAGCGCGTGGTCCTGCTCCGTAAGAAACGTATTGGGTTGTGGCGCCCGGTGCATTTGGTGAAGACGGACGGGTTTTGTGTACCAACCCTACGGCGTATTCAAGCACATTGTCTGGTACAGGTACGCGACGTACAAGATCCTGGAAATAAAGTATGTCTTCGGCAGATAAAACTTTTGGCAGCTCTGTATCCATCATGCCGGTGGTATTCTTTACGATATCTACCTCTTCGCTAAAGCTTGGGTAGTCGAGCCATATCTGGAACATAAAGCGGTCGAGCTGGGCTTCGGGCAGGGGGTAGGTACCTTCCTGCTCTATAGGGTTTTGTGTAGCCAGTACAAAGAAAGGCGCAGGTAGCTTATATAGTACACCGCCGGTTGTAACATTGCGTTCCTGCATAGCTTCCAGCAGGGCGGCCTGCGTTTTAGGAGGGGTACGGTTTATTTCATCGGCGAGGATGATATTGGCGAAGATGGGACCTTTCAGGAAGCTGAACTGCCTCTGTTCATTTAATATTTCGGCACCGGTAATATCGCTGGGCATCAGATCGGGCGTGAACTGGATGCGCTTAAATGACAGGTGCATCGCGTCAGCCACTGTCTTCACCAAAAGGGTTTTGGCAAGGCCCGGAACACCCACCAGCAGGCTGTGACCGTTGCAGAGGATGGAGATGATGAGTTTGTTGACCACATCTTCCTGGCCTACTATTATTTTTCCTATCGCTTTCTTAAGTTCTTCGTATTTGCCTTTTAGCGCCTTTGCTGCTTCTGTATCCGATGCGAATGATTGCATGTTTTTTCTATGCTTTTCTTTAGAGAAGGTGGAAGTTCTGTTATTTTGTGAAAACTAACAAATATTAGCACAATGGATATTACGATAAGACAGGCGCAGGCGCAGGTGGACGAATGGATAAAAACAGTGGGAGTGCGTTATTTTAACGAGCTCACCAACCTGGGTATCCTTGTGGAGGAGACAGGAGAGCTAGCCCGTATAATGGTGCGCCGCTACGGAGAGCAGTCATTCAAGGAAAGCGATAAGGAAAAAGACCTGGCCGATGAGATGGCCGATATATTGTGGGTGTTGCTATGCCTGGCTAACCAGACTGGGGTAGACCTCACAGAAGCATTGCAGAAAAATATGGAGAAGAAGACGAACAGGGATGGGGAACGGCATAGGGGGAATGAAAAGCTGAGATAGAAAAAGCCTCCGTTAAAAAACGGAGGCTTTTTAAAATGGAGTTAATTACTTAGTGAGGTATTACTTAGCAACTGTGAATTGAGCCGCCATTGCGTCACCTTCGCCTGTGCGGATAACATAAACATAGTTGCCTGCAGCCAGCTGGCTTGTTGGTATAGTAACTTCATGCTCACCGGAAGCTACTGTGCCTTCGCTAATAGTGCTGATAACGCGGCCTGTAACATCCATAACTGAAACAGATACAGTTGTTGCTGCTTTAAGCGCATACTTTACGTTAGTGCTGTTGGTGGCAGGGTTAGGATAGTTGCCGAACAGGGTAAAGTTGTTCTTGCTGATACCGTTAACGCCCGTTGTAATGTGCACGATGAATACAGGAAGAATTTCCAGGTTGTGGTAAAGATTAGTTGCAACCTGAAAGTTGTCATTCCATGTGTTATCCGAATATTGGGTGGCATTCCTTACCTGCCAGATGGTGTCGCCATTCTGAACAGTAAACGGAAGAGCATCATTTCTTTCGCCTTGCTGATCGCCATACAGGGCTATGGTGTCGCCGTTCGCGTTGGCGAAGGTGTAGTTCAACTCATAACCAACGAAAAAAGAATCGTTCAGGTAGTTAGTAGGAGTTGTGAACCATGTAAGCTTTTGAGTATCAGGTGTAGAACCCACGCCCATGCGCAGCTGCGTAATACCAACTTGTTCGGAAGCCAGTTCTGTATTAGGGAAGCCACTCCAGTAATAGAGAGGGTTACCGGTAATAGCTGTTTTGGGGCCTTGAGTCCAAACCTTGAATGTTACAGTATTGGTAGAACTCTGTGACCATGTACCACCAAAACGGGAGATAACACCAGCAACCTTTATCGAGCTGTCAGGGCTGTAAAAATCGTAGCGCTCAGCAAATGCTTTATCATCATAGGCATTGGTACCATTCAGGTATCCGCTGTCATATGGAGAACCACCTACGTAATAAAAAGTAACTGTATCACCCGTAGTAATATGGGTGAAAGCAAAAGTGTCACCTTCGGCAGTAGATTTTCCTAAGGTGTTTCCTACATTGAAAGAAGGAAGAGATGAAATGGCTTTTTGGCCGGTTGGAGTTGCGGCACTGCGATTCTGCGCAAAACCACTAAAGCTTGTTACGATAGCGGTTGTAAGAAGTACTATTTTTTTCATAAAGTTTTTTTAGAGGCCACAAGATAGTGCTACTGAGGTCTATCAACAAATAAAAAATAGGCTAATTGCTTGGTTTTACTATATGAAGATAATTTCAATAAATTCAATAGTTTTTTTATATATAGTAAGCTAGTGTATACTTGTGTGCTCCTGAAAAGGTGATTTTTTTGATGCATATTGTCCACAGAACATTCTTTCTATATATTTATGCAAACTTTTTAAAAAATGAAAAAACTTTACTTTTTGCTGAGCGCACTGCTCATTTCCCTGTCTTCATTTGCACAGGCCGACCTTCAAATCCTGCATAACCTGCAGGCCGGTGACACTATCAAGATCAAGCCAACCAATCCCCCGCAATACAATTTTGCGTATGGATTTGTGAACCATGGTCCTAATGCGCTCACCCAAACCGATACCATTTTCCTTAAGACGCCTTATCAGAACTATTTCATCCTGACATTACCAGCTGCAGGTGTACCTGTAGGAGATACCGTGTTTTTCCTGGATACAACCGGTTTCGTAACAGGCCCGGCCAGTGGTCCTTATTCGTGGTGCGACAGCATTTGGGCTAAAAATTCCAGCAATGCGATCATACCAGATACCGGCATGTCGAACAATGAACTTTGCACAAGTGTTCAAATCCTTAATTTGACTGCCAGCATATCTGAAACATTCGGAACAGTGCCATCTGCCACTGTTGTTAATCTGAATGTATATCCTAACCCTGCTGTTAGCAGCATCAGCTTTGACTACAGCGTGCCTGTGCATATGCCGGTAAGTGTAGCAGTATATGATGTGGTAGGCCGCAAGGTGTACCAGGAAGACCTGGGCCAGCAGATAGGCAGCCAGAAGAAGACAGTAAACGTGAGCAATTTCACCAACGGTATCTATATGGTAGAATTACTGATAGATGGTCAAAAACATGTTGGCCGCGTACTTGTTCAAAAATAATCAATGATCATATTAAGGTTAAAAGGTGGGCTCCGGTCCACCTTTTTGCTTTTTATTTACAGGCTTTATGCAGTAATTTTACTGCTTATTCTTCCCAATAGTATTATCAATGATTTTTTCGTCGAAGCTGATAGAAGATGCGGTGCAGGAGTTTTCAAAATTACCGGGCATAGGTAAAAAAACTGCGTTGCGGATGGTGCTTCATCTGCTGAAGATGGAAAAGGCTGAAGTAGATGGTTTTGCAGGTGCGTTGTCGCGTATGCGTAATGAAATACGTTTTTGCAATACCTGTCATAATATTTCAGATTCGGAGCAGTGCAGCATTTGTGCAAGTCCGGGCCGCAACCATAGCCAGGTGTGTATAGTGGAGAACATACGGGATGTGATAGCCGTGGAAAGCACCCAGCAATACAACGGTCTGTATCATGTGCTGGGAGGTATCTTATCGCCGCTTGACGGTATAGGCCCTGACCAGTTGCAAATTGATACACTACGCGAGCGTGTCGACAAGGGAGAAGTAGAGGAACTGATAATGGCCCTTAGCCCTACTATAGAAGGAGATACTACGGTGTATTATATAGCCAGGCAGGTAGCAGGTAAGCCTGTAAAGATTACGACCATTGCCAGGGGCATATCCTTTGGTGGCGAGCTGGAGTATGCCGACGAAATGACCCTGGCACGCTCCATAGCCAAAAGGCTACCGATAGAGAATTATGTAAGTGTGAAGGGAGCAGGTGAATAAACCTGTGAGTCAATAATAGATATTAATAAGAGCGGGCTTCTTACACGAAGAGAGCGGGCTTCTTACACGAAGCCCGCTCTTTATATATTTTCTAAATATGCAGTTATTTTCCTCTGCCCTGGAATATCACCATAAAGGTGTAGAGCATGATCTTAATATCAAGTGCCAGTGAGCAGTTCTCAATGTAAAGCAGATCATATCTCATACGTGCTATCATCTCATCCACATTTTCCGCATAGCCATATTGTACCATGCCCCAGGAGGTGAGCCCCGGCTTTACCTTATGCAAATATTTGTAGTGAGGGTGAGACGTGCTGATGATGTCAATAAAGTGTTTACGTTCCGGGCGGGGGCCAACCAGGGACATATCGCCTTTCAGGATGTTGAAGAACTGCGGTATCTCGTCTACCCTCCACTTACGCATAACACGCCCCCAGGGGGTAATGCGGCTGTCTTCTTTGCTGGAGAGTGCGGGCCCGTGTTTTTCAGCATCAGTGTACATGGACCTGAACTTGTAAATACAAAACGGCTTGCCGAACAGCCCTACACGCTCCTGCTTGTAAAACACAGGGCCGGGCGAAGATAACTTTACCTTGATAGCTGCAAACAGATATACCGGCGCCAGAACGACAATGGCAGAAAAGGAGCCTATGATATCGATAGCGCGTTTGCATACTCTTTGCCAATCGGGCATCAGGTCGGGGTGGATATGTATCAGTACCGCATCGTAAACGTTGCTGGTCTTTACCGAACCCGAAATGATGTCATACATATCAGGCAATACCTTTACCACTACCGGGCGATAGCTAAGGCGGGTTACGATATTTTCAAGCAGGTGGTGTTCTGATGAATCTACTGCAACTATTACTTCCTCTATTTCGTACTGGTCAATTATCTGCTCCAGGTTGTCGATGTTACCAAGCTGGGGCAGGTATTGGCTCATTCCGTTGCTGGATTCTTTGCTGGAGTAGATGAAGCCTTTAAAGATATTGCCTAGTACTTTCTGGTTTTCCGTTACTTGCTTATAAACGTCAATGGCCATGTGGTTGCCACCAATGATGAGGGTATTAAAGCCAACCTTGCCACTAACGAGGTTTCTCTTTACATGGCTGAGAATGAAGAAGCGGAACGTGAGCGCGAAAGCTGTGTGA
>DASPNB010000549.1:0-4404 GCA_035626755.1 Flavipsychrobacter sp. | reverse complement strand
GAGTGCCCGCAAAGCCGCCGAAGGCGATGTTAGCTACGAAGGTGGCAGGGTTCGTCTGTATCGCGATAACACCTGGGGCGATGTAAATGAAGACATTATGCTCAACAACGGTGTTGTTATACGAAGGGATGGTCGGGCTATGAGGGACAGTGACGAGTATGCGCTGGAGGACGGCTATATAATGGACCGAGAGGGCAACGTATGGGACAAGACCGGCAAGGCCGTATCTGACGCCTGGAATGCTACCAAACACGGAGTGAAAAAAGGCGCCCGGCCGTAGGTGATGCCGCAGAAAAGGCAGGTGAAAAAGCAAAAGACGCTGTAGATTAATAGGTAGCTCCTGAAATAATTTGCGACAAGCCAGGCATCTGCCGGGCTTTTTTCGCTTCTGATCGGAGCACTGGCATTGTATTTTTTAAGGGTAGACGTGGGAAAACTAGAGCTAAAAGTAATAGGCTGCGGAGATGCTTTTTCTTCCGGTGGAAGAAACCAGACCTGCTTTTTTGTAAAAACAGAAAAGCGCCGCATACTTATAGACTGCGGGGCAGACACACTCACCCAACTGAAAAAGCAAAATATCAGCACAGGCGACATAGATACCATCATCCTGACACACTTTCACGGGGATCATTTCGCTGGGCTCCCCTTCTTCGTGCTCAACGAGGCCAAAGAACGACGGAAGGAAAAACTGACCATCATATCTCCGCCCGGAGCCGAAAAAAAACTAAAGCAGGCATTGGAGCTATTTTACCCCGGCACTAAGCCAATGAAGGTACTGGATGTATCCTTCCTGGAATTCAGTGGAGGGTCGGAAGTAAAAGACGGGTATGTAACTCTTGAAAGCTTTCCCGTGAAGCACAGCCGTGAAACCCAGCCTCATGGGATCCGCCTGGTGCTAGAGGGAAAGGTAGTTGCTTTTACGGGTGATACTGAGTGGACGGACACAATACCGGAAATACTGGCTAATGCAGATATCGGCATATGTGAGTGTACTTTCTATAGCAAAGAATTGAAAGGACATCTGAGCTACCGCATCCTGAAAGAGCATTTAAAGGACATACACTGCAAACGACTGTTGCTGACGCACCTGGACGAAGAAATGCTGGCCCAAATGGACAAGATACCCCAGGAATGTGCTTATGACGGAATGACGATCTTTATCTGACTACAAAGGCTGGTACCAAAGTACCAATTCTGCATCCCGGGATCAAAATTGGTACTTTAGAGTGAGGCAGAAATCGCCTTGTGCCATTATATTGCAGGCATAAATCTATATTTTCGTACACACTATTCACAACGCAAATAATCATCTCCAATGGCTGAAAAGAAAACAAAACCTCTTGTAAAAAAGGCTACAACAAAAAAAGCGACACCTGTAAAAAAGGCAGCGAAGCCCGCCCCTGAAAAAGCATCGGCTAAAAAAGTACAAACCACCGAAGAGAAAAAGCCTGCTGAGAAAAAAGGTAAACTGGCGGTGATAAAAACCAAAGAAACCACCGCCAGCGTTGTGGATTTCATCAACAACGTGAAAGACGAGCAGCAGCGCAAGGACAGCTTTACCATCCTGGAAATGATGAAAAAGGCCACAGGAGAAGAGCCGAAAATGTGGGGCACCTCGCTGGTTGGCTTTGGCAATGTAAGATATAAAAGTCCTAATACGGGAAGGGAGGTTGATTGGCTGCGAATAGGCTTTGCCCCACGCAAAGCAAATATTTCGCTATACCTCACTATGAATATCAACGCCTACGGAGAGACCCTCAAAAAGCTGGGCAAGCACAAAACAGGGGTTGGTTGCCTGTACATCAACAAACTGGCAGATATCGACACCAAAGTGCTGAAGGGATTGATAGACATTTCGCTGAAAAAAAGCAAAATGCTTTAAGGCATAGCTGACTACCTGGTAAAATAGCTGGATGACTTCCCGTCGTAGCGGCAGGGCTCGTGCATGGTGCCGAACCAGATATTGCCGCCTTATCTACGATCTTGCTGAACACCTGGAAATCGCTGGGGTTTATTTTTTTCGGTGATCTTAGCAAGGAGCCCCAATTATACCTGTATAGAGCCTGGTGAGACTATTGTCAGGAATTAACAAGTATCACTAACAACAGGTTGGTGATCGCAGCAAGGACCATCGTAGCACAATACAACAGCCCGGCAAAGGCGCCCAGGAAAAGGCTTCCCAGCCAATGGCGCCCGTAGAATTTGTGAATGGCTACAAAATAATAAATAGTTGGCGCGCCCCAGGTGATGGCCCTGTTGAGCATATCTCCTGCCACGGGAATATAAGTGCTAAATATGGCAACAATAACCGTAAGAAAGGTGAACGAGTGAAAATGCAGGCTGAAAATGGCGTGATCAACATACATAGTACCTCGTCGACCTAGAAAGATCATCATAACAAGGGCAAACCAGGGTAAAAGAAGAAAAAAGAACTTCGGCAGGCTCCCTACAAACGTCTTGAACACGGATACGCTAAACTCTCCTTGTGTATACAATCCTTTTTTCAGCTGGTAACCGATGACCTTCCTCATGAGGTAAGTATCCAGAAGATAGTCTCTGTTAAATGCAGGCTTAGTGACTCTATATAAGGAGTCATAGTAAGCCTTCTCCTTTTGCAGCAAATGATAGTTGGCCGCCATACTGTCAAAGTCGGGTGCTGTTGCCTTCTCGTTCTCTGGTCGCTCTTTGCCTACATAAAAACGGAATTTCGTGCCTTTGTCATATGCTTCTATATGAGTGTTGGAAGAATAGACAATAAAAAAGACGGCACTAACAAAAATGTACAGCTGTATAGGGTTTAGAAAGGAGGTTCTCTTGCCCTCCATATACATCCGGGTAAGATAGCCCGGCCGGGTTACCAGGTATTTGATCGTCTTAAAGAACTTATTATCGTAGTGAAAATAGTCGGCCACAAAATGCACTAGCATATGCCAGAAACTGTCCGGGTGACCTAATTTTTTCTGGCCGCATTTTGAGCAATACTCACCTGCCAGCGGCGCTCCGCAATTTTTACAATTGGCCTGTTCGTGACTGTTCTTCATCCGTTATAATACGGGCTAAACTAATAAACAATGTCTTACAACGGAAATACTAAAATATTGTTTTAGTACATTTATATACCGGGATGCAACCGTACTGCTTCATCCCTTCAGCCTATGCAATAAAATAGCAATTTTAAAAGTTATCCATAAAAACAAATACTATGACCAGTTTAATTCCTTTAATCCTTTCTCTTTTTGTGTCCTTAGCCGGAGATAAGGCAGCCGCAAACAGAAACAGCACAATTAATGCAGCTATCGGCGATATAAGTTACGTGAAGAAATATGGTGCGCAACCTTCCAATTCGGCAGATGAAGTGGACCGGATAAAAATACATTTGGCTTATGTAGAGCAACTGCTGCTGTCAAAAGACATAACCCGGCTACCGGAAGCAACCAGGCAAAAAAGAATGAAAGCTATTGCACTGCTCCATGAATACCGCATTGCCGGAAACTTTCCCAGCAACTATGATTACGCCGGACACAGACCCTGCTTTATAGATGAAGATGGCAACATCTGCGCCGTGGGTTACCTTGTGGAGCAAACAGCAGGACGAGCAGTTGCAGAGCAAATAAACGCAAAGCACAAATATGACTACATAAAAGACATGGACATGCCGGAACTGGCTGCATGGATAAACAACTCTGGGTTGACCAGCGAAGAGTGTGCTATGATACAACCTCAATATGGCTGGAAGGAAAAAAAAGAAATACCACTGGGCTATAGCATTTCCTCATCGGTGCTAAGCGGTGCCAACCTGGTATTTACAGGCGTTAATATAAAACAATCGTTCGCGGGTAAAAAGAGCAGCACGCTGGCATTAATTTCACTGGCTTCGGGGGTCACACAGGCTATGCTTGGCACAATACACCTGGACAAGACAGACATCACCAAATCGCAAATTGTAAGCAAGATCAATATTGCAACGGGCGCAACAACAATTGTCAGCAGTTTGTTTAACCTCGTAATCGATAAAAAGCCTCGTACCAGAAATACCAGCGTTTCGCTAAGTTCCTTTTCTACCATAAGGGACGAGCCGGCACTAGGTTTTACACTAACCAGGAAACTATAACTCAGAAACTGTCGCAATAGCCCCCTTAAATTGTCCGGCAAACGTATGCCGCCGGAATTGTAGATAGTCTAGCTTTGGAGACAACTTTAACCAGGCTAAAAAATCAAACCATGACTACAAAAACTGCCAGCACGAGGACAGAAGGACTATTGGCATTATTTGATCTGCAAACAGGATTCCTTAGCAGGGCACTCGATGGCATGTCGGAGCAGGATATGCATAACCGCGTCGGCACAAAGGCCAACCATATGGCCTGGCTCGCGGGCGCGCTGGTGGCGCAGCGATATATGATG
>DASPNB010000548.1:0-2460 GCA_035626755.1 Flavipsychrobacter sp. | reverse complement strand
ATTACAGCTACCATTCACCCGCATAATCCAGCGGCACTGCAGTGTGTGCTTTCAGGTAATCATATTTCAGCCGGGTGATCTGCCTTACGTGCAGGTAATCGTGTGCCAGCCAGTTGGTGAAGATCAGTTCTGCTGATACGGGGCCAACCTTAGGGTGCCGGTAGAACAGCTGCCAGTCAGGATTTTGTAATGACTGCAGCCATTCAATACTCTTTTCCCTTTCTGCCACAAATTTTGCGGTCATCTCGTCGTAATTCTGCTCTATATATTTTCTTTCTGTTACCCATGCAACCGGGTCAATCTTAGGCATCTCTTTCGTGGCATCATTCAATATGTGTGCTACCCTTGCGCGGAAATCCTCCCGCTCTTCATCGTAGAGGTGACAGATTATTTCCAGCAGGCACCATTTTCCGGGAGCCTGGCTCCATCTTATCTGGGGTTCCTTAAGACCTGAGAAGAGGTCACGGAAGACGTTTTTGTTGCGGGAGAGTTCCGAGACAATGTGATCGTACTGCATAGTATAAAATTATACAAAATTGAAATAGCTAATTTACCTTTACCACATGAGCAATACAGTACTTCTGCATAAAGAGAACGGTGTAGGATATATAACGCTGAACCGTCCCGAAAAATATAACAGCTTCAACAGGGATATGGCCCTCGCTCTCCAGGCACACCTGGATGATTGTGAGAAAGATGACAGCGTTCGCTGCATATACCTGACAGGTGCCGGTAAAGGCTTCTGTGCGGGGCAAGATCTCGCCTATGCAAGCGATCCTAAAACTGTTGACTTCAACAAAATAATAGGTGAGCACTACAACCCCGTGATCGAAAGATTCCGCAGGATAGAGAAACCAATAATTGCTGCTGTAAATGGCGTTGCGGCAGGTGCAGGGGCCAATATCGCCCTTGCCTGCGATATTGTGCTGGCGACAGCAAGTGCATCTTTTATACAGGCTTTCAGCAAAATAGGCTTGATACCCGATAGCGCAGGGACCTTTTTCCTGCCAAGGCTGGTAGGTCCGCAGCGCGCAGCCGCGCTTATGATGAGCGGCGACAAAGTAATGGCCGGAGAGGCCGCTGCTATGGGCATGATTTATAAGGCTTACGATGATGACGCTTTTGTTGCGGAGAGCAAAAAATATGCAGAACAACTGGCAGCCATGCCCACCCGTGGATTGGGTCTTACCAAACGCCTGCTGAATAAGACCTTTGATAACACACTGGAGGAACAGCTCCAGATGGAAAAAGAAGTGCAGGTGGAGGCAGGAAAAACTGAAGACTTTGCCGAAGGGGTTAATTCCTTCCTTGAAAAAAGAAAGCCCCAATTCAAAGGCAGGTAACGCATTAGACAAGGCTGCAATGTGAGGCTATGTTGCTGATGCAGATCATAGTTTCCTAAGGCCTATTTATGTAACTTCGCCATCCTGTAATACAAGAATTGTTAATGTCTGTTGTGCTCAAGTTTTATCCGCTAAGGGTTAAAGAAGTAAGACCGGAAACGGCTGATTGTGTATCTGTGTCCCTGGAAGTTCCCGGGGAATTGAAAGAGATATTCCGTTTTGCTCCCGGCCAGTATCTTACTTTCCGTAAGCATGTGGCAGATGCCGAGATACGCCGTTCGTATTCTATCTGCGCCAGTCCTAAGGATAATGAGCTTCGTGTAGCCATTAAAAAAGTAGAGGGCGGTAAATTTTCCGGTTATGCCAATGCGGAACTAAAGGAAGGCGACATACTGGATGTAATGCCGCCGCTGGGAAAATTCTCTCCTAAGGTAGATGCAGAGCACAAAGAGTATTTGGCAATAGCAGCAGGTAGCGGCATCACTCCCATTATGAGCATTATGAAGACCGTGCTGGAGGATGAGCCCAACAGTAGCTTCACACTTATATATGGCAACCGCAGCCGTAACTCTGTTATTTTCCGCGAGCAGATAGAAGGCTTGAAGAACCAATACATGCAGCGCCTGCGCCTGTTTCATATTCTCAGTCGCGAGTATATGGATGTGCCTCTTTTCAATGGACGCATAGATGCAGATAAAATAGAACAGTTCAGCAAAACGCTTGTACCAATAAAGAAAATAGACGAAGCATTCATCTGCGGTCCTGAGGATATGATATTGTCTGTCAGGCAGAAGCTGGTGGACCTGGGTATGCCTTCAGCTCATGTGCATATAGAACTCTTTACTTCTCCCGATCAACCTAAAGCCTCCCACGAAAAATGGGTAGCCGAACACAGAAAGGACGAGGGACCTATGAGCAAAGTGAGTATTACCCTTGACAGTGCCACTTTTGATATCGATCTGCCTTATCATGGCGAGAGCATACTGGACGCTGCGCTGAGACATGGTGCCGATCTGCCTTATGCCTGCAAAGGAGGCGTATGCGCTACATGCAGGGCAAAGGTTGTAGAAGGCGAAGTAGTGATGGAGGTTAACTATGGCCTGGAACCTGACGAGGT
>DASPNB010000547.1:0-2593 GCA_035626755.1 Flavipsychrobacter sp. | reverse complement strand
ATGTACTACCTGCAAAAAAACACTACGCAGGCAAACGCCTGCAGGGCCAAGATAGCTTCCGTTGGCAATACCATTGCCGATGTGGATATACAGGCTCAACGCTTCGGCCAGGATAAGAAATGGCCCAATTCCGTTTTGCTTTACGTACACCTGCTGATAGACGGCGGTTACCACCAGATGGCCATCGACAAGCTCGGCGCTTACAATGAAGCAGATTTTCCGGACGTAATTGACAAGGTGGAGTATAATTTCAGACTAGCCCGCGCTTACGATGAAATGAATAACGACAACAAAGCCATTCAGCTTTATCAGCATACTATCAATATCGGCAAGGGAAGAAAGGAACATTTTGCAGCCCGTTCTGCTTTACAGATGGCACTTATTTATGAGCGGGTGGGTATGAAGCAGGAAGCTATTAAGAGGTTCAATGAAGCTTTATCTATGCGTAACCACGATTTCCAGGGTGCTATAGATCAGCAGGCAAAGGCCGGCCTTAACAGGTTAGGCGCTTCTTCATGATCCCTTACGGATATTCTTGTAAATTTTGATGGCACTCATCAAAAGCACAACAAACAACAATAAGCCCACTATCCCCCAAAGCCAGCTCATGTTTTGTTTCACAACTACCAGCATAATGATAGCTACCAGGAAGATAGTTGCCACTTCATTCCAGATACGCAGCTTTTGCGATGAGTATTTAAAGAGGCCTCTTAATTGTTGTTTATAGATTGCGTGAAGTGTGAAAAAGTAGGCGTACAGGCCAATGACGAATAGCAGTTTAATCACGAGCCAGTCAGGCGTAGTGCCTAGCAAATACCAAACCCAGGGGCCAAATATTAAAGTGAGAACGGCTGATGGCCATGTAATACCCAACCACAGCCGCTTGATCATAATGCTAAACTGTCGTTGCAGGATACTCCTTTCCGGTTCGGCTTTTTCGTTGGCCTCCGTGTTGTAAATAAAAAGGCGGACAATATAGAACATACCGCTAAACCAGGTTACGATAAAGATGATATGTAGCGCCTTTAAGTATAGATACATGACCCTAGTAGGTTTCCAGCAGCATTTCTTTTTTGCCTTCGCGTATTTGTGTTACCCATCCTGCGAGTGTCTTTACCCACTCAGGCTGTACGTTAAGGCAAGGTATCGGCGTAAACTCCTGTCCGCCGGCATTCAGGAAAGTGTGCCGGCCCTCGATAGCGATTTCTTCCAGGGTCTCCAGGCAATCACTGATAAAGGCCGGGAATACCACCAGTAATTTCTTTATTCCTTCATCGGGCATTGCACCCAGGCGAAGCGCTGTATACGGTTTCAGCCATTCTGCACGACCTAGTCTCGATTGAAAGCTGACGCTAAATTTGTTATTGGAAATTCCCAGCTTTTCTGCAACAAGTTTGGTTGTCTCGAAGCACTGGTGACGATAACAGTATTTGCTGGTTGATGGGTCAGATCCGCAGCAATCGTCATTAGTGAGATTGTGTGAGTTCTTGTTGCCCAGTTTCAATACTTGTCTTTCCGGTATGCTGTGGTAGCTGAATAATATGTGATCGTATTCCTGCTCCAGGTATGGCTTGATGCTTTCGGCCAGCGCTGCGATATAGTCGACTGCATTGTAAAAAGGCTTAATGCTCCTAAGCTTAAATTTATAGTTTCCCTTTTTATGCATTTGCTCAGCATAAACCACAGCAGTTTCGTAGCTGGACATAGCATAATGCGGATACAGGGGCACCAATATTACTTCTTCCAGTAAGGGATACTTTGCAGCCAGATCATCAAAGGCTTTTTTCGGGGAAGGATTTCCATAGCGCATCGCCACAGCTACAGGCTCTTCTACCTGCTGCTGTAATGCTTGCTGGAGCTGGTAGCTGAGCACCATTAAAGGTGACCCTTCTTTCGTCCAGATGGACTTATAAGCTTCAGCCGATTTAGGTGAACGAAAGCGGGTAATTATTCCCTTTACTAATAGGTAGCGTTGCAGAAAGGGTTTGTCTATCACCCTTTCATCCATCAGAAACTCGTCCAGGTAACGCCTGACATCCTTCACTTCCGTAGAATCGGGTGATCCCAGGTTCATCAATACAACTGCTCTTTTTACGGTCGCCATCACCTATTTGTAAAATTTAACTATAAAAATTTCGATCGATGCGCAAAGGTCGTGAAAGAATAGAAGAATAAACCTATGACGAGCATCATGTTTGAAAATGACGGACTTATGACATGATAATGTGCCAATCGGGGGGCAGCAATTTACCTTTGCAGAGACAATTTCTATTACATCAAAATGCCGGAAAACGATACGACAAACATTACGAATTTTTGGGTTGTTGGGATAAATTATAAGAAGACGGATGCGGCTGTGAGGGGGAAATTTGCGATCAACAACGAACAGTATGAGGCCATCCTCAATGCTGCTCACAATATCGGCGTACCTGAACTCTTTATACTTTCTACATGTAACCGCACAGAAGCATATGGCTTTGCTCCGGATGCCGAAACCTTGATGGAACTAATCTGCAGCCAGGCTGACGGCGATCTCGATACCTTTTCTAAGATCGCATATGTAAAAAATGGTGCAGAAGCAATGGTGCATCTT
>DASPNB010000546.1:0-2782 GCA_035626755.1 Flavipsychrobacter sp. | reverse complement strand
CCGGTAATAATTACCAAAGCAATCCCATAGAGCATACTACTTTCACCAACAATGCCCTTCGCGCATCTGTCTACTACAACGAAAAACTAAATGCCCGCCATACTTTCCGCACAGGTGTAATAGCTCACCAGATCGGCTACGACTTTGCTTATCAATATTACAACAGCCAGGAAAAGCTCTGGAAGAACGTCATCAGCAGCACTGGCAACACCCAATTCTACCAGGCTTACCTGCAGTGGAAGTCACGCCTTGCTGATAAGCTGACTTTAATAGGCGGCGTGCATGGATCATACTTGGCACTAAATGGTAAGTACAGTATAGAACCGCGCGCCTCTCTTGTCTACCAGCTGAACAACAGCAAGATCAGCCTGGCTGCCGGCCTTCACAGTAAACCCGAACATATCTCTACCTACATGTTCCAGAATACCGCCCAGGGTGCTGCCAATACCTATCCCAATAAGAACCTCGACCTCCTCCGTGCTTTCCATGGCGTGGCAGGATATGACGTTACAGTGCTGAAGAAATTGCGCATTAAAACAGAAGTATACTATCAGAAACTCTATAACATTCCTGTAGAAAAAGATGCAGCCTCAGGCTTCTCCATCATCAATGCCGAAAACATCTATTCACTCCTTGAAACGAAGCAACCCCTGGTAAGCGAAGGCACTGGAGAAAACTACGGCATAGACCTCAGCATCGAACGACCTTTTGCTAACGGCTACTACGTTTTAGCCACCGGCTCTCTTTTCACCTCTACCTATACAAACTATGCCGGAGATCGCTATAATACCCGCTACAATCGCGGCCACCAGGTAAATATTATCGCCGGCAAAGAATTCAAACTAAACGCCAATGGCAAAAGTATCATCGGCCTCAACGGAAAAATACTCTACAGCGGCGGCCTCCGTGAGTCAAAAATAGATACGGATGCCTCCATCCTGAATGGCAAACAAATGATAGTTCCCGGCCAATTCTTCACTGAAAAAGCCCCATACTATTTCCGCGCCGATGCCAGCATATATTATAAAAAGAATGGCAGGAAGTCCACACACACAGTCCAGCTCGATGTACAAAACCTAAGCAACCGCGAGAACTACTTCTTCTCCTATTTCGATTCAAAAAACGGCATGGTAAAAAGAGTGAACCAGCTGGGCATTATCCCCACCATCAGTTACAGGATAGATTTCCATTGGTAAAAATTCCTTTTTGAAAGGCGTCCGAATGAGAGCAGCCCTATTAAACTTTATATTATACCTCTTACAGAAACAAGAAAAGTCGGCAAAATGCCGACTTTTCTTTTTAGTAGCGAGGAGGAGATTTGAACTCCCGACCTCAGGGTTATGAATCCTGTGCTCTAACCAACTGAGCTACCTCGCCAAAACGGAGTGCAAAGGTAAAAAAAAACTTTAAAAAACTGCTTTTGTAAGAAGCTTTTTCAGCTCGCCGGTCACTACATCTATCTTTCTTTCATTATAATTAAAACAGATCATACCTGTCTTTGCATGTGCTATATCCTGCTCTTTGTTATCCCGTTTCGTTTTTATATGATAAAGCAGATCGAACGAGTGAGCCGTTATTCCCTCAGCATAAATATCCACCGTGAGCGTATCTCCGTAAAATGCTTCTCCCTTATATGCTATCATTACGTCAGCCATTATCAGGCTTGTCCCGGCTGCATTAAGCTCATCATAACCCCATTGCGACAGCAATTGCATTCTGCTTTCGTGTATTATAGATAACAAGGAATCATTACCCAAATGATTGCCGTAGTTTATATCAGAAATTCTTACAGGAATTGTCGCCTGAAATAAGGGTTTTTCAATTGGAAATTTTATTTTTACACGCCCCATAAGTTTAATCCTGGTCGACCATGAAAATTATTTGTATCGGACGAAATTACGGCGAACACGCTAAAGAATTAAATAATGAGGTCCCTTCCGAGCCTGTCATTTTCATGAAACCCAAAAGCGCCCTCCTTTTGCCGGAAAAACCCGTGTACTACCCCGAGTTTACCGACGATCTCCAGTACGAATGTGAGCTGGTCATCCGGATAAATAAAAACGGAAAATATATACAGGAGCGCTTCGCCCGTAAATACTACAATGAAGTCTCTGTTGGCATTGATTTCACCGCCCGCGACCTCCAGCAAAAGTTGAAAGACAAAGGCCTTCCCTGGGAAATATCTAAGGCCTTCGATGCCTCTGCCGCCGTGGGTAAGTTCATCACCCTTGCTCCCGAAACAGACCTGCAGGCGCTCAATTTCGAGCTCAAGCTAAATACCCACTCCGTGCAAAAAGGTAACACCGCCGACATGATCTTCAGCGTTAACCGTATTATAGAATACGCATCCAAATATTTCACCCTCAATATCGGCGACCTTATCTTCACCGGTACTCCCGCAGGCGTAGGTCCCGTTACGGTCTACGACAAGCTGGAAGGCTACCTGGAAGGGCAAAAACTGCTGGATGTCGACATCCGATAGCCTTGTTATAGATATGTTATTCTACCCACTTCACCCTAACAGGCAAAGGCATTTAAGCCGTATATTCGTTCCATTAAGATCGTACTAATGAAGAAGTTTCCAGCTTTTATAGCTTTATCATTTTTTTCTCTTTCATCTTTCGCCCAGCAGGAGTCCCTGGGTTGCATCGACCGTGACCTGAAGGTCCAGTCGGAAGAACTGAAAAATTCTTTCAAAAAGCAGGGTCTTAACGTCTTCCGCGATGCTATGTTCACCATGCAGCCGCTTACTCCTGCCCCTGTCGGAGTGCAGATGGTGAAG
>DASPNB010000545.1:0-4912 GCA_035626755.1 Flavipsychrobacter sp. | reverse complement strand
CTTCGTGCGCCTCTTGTGCCGACTCGTTCTTATTCTTATATACCCTGTGCTGGTAGTACTTGTCTCCATATTGACCTGCAATAGCAGATCGCGTACCCTCTATAGCGGTTTCAGACAGGCTTACCGAATCCGTACGCATATAGGTGATATGTCCATTCTCATACAGCTTCTGCGCCAGTAGCATCGTCTTCGACACTGAGTAACCCAGCTTACGGCTGGCTTCCTGTTGCAACGTGGAGGTGGTAAATGGCGCAGCGGGCGACTTCTTGCCCGGCTTCACCTGCACATCTCTCACGCTATAGTTGGCGCCTATGCACTTTTCTACATATTCACGGGCGCTGTTTACATTGCTTATCTTATCAGGCCCATCGGCCTTAAAGCCTACTTTCTTACCATTTATATCGGGAGCCTGGAAGAACGCCTCTACCTTAAAGCTGCTCTGGGCCGTAAAACGGGTGATTTCCCTTTCACGCTCCACTATCAACCTTACCGCCACCGATTGCACTCTGCCCGCGCTCAGGTTATTGCGCATACTCATTTTGCGCCACAGCACCGGAGACAACTCAAAGCCCACTATCCTGTCCAGTACCCGGCGGGCCTGTTGTGCATTCACCAGGTCCATATTTACGGTCCTTGGGTTGCCCACCGCTTTCTGTATGGCCGGCTTGGTTATCTCATGAAATACTATTCTCTTAGTTGTCTCAGGATCCAGGCCCAGTACTTCGCAAAGGTGCCACGATATCGCCTCCCCTTCACGGTCCTCATCTGTCGCTAACCAAACCTCGTCGGATTTCTTAGCCAGCGATTTCAGCTCTTTTACCACCTTTTCCTTATCATCCGATACTTTATATTTAGGCTTGTACCCGTTCTTCATATCTATGCCCATATCCTCCTTCTCCAGGTCGCGGATATGACCATAGCATGACTTCACCTCAAAATCGCTCCCAAGTATTTTTTCTATGGTTTTAGCTTTCGCAGGCGACTCAACTATCAACAGGTTCTTTGCCATTCTTTAGCTTCCTTTCTATAATATATTATATATACCCATCCAATTCGGGATTTGCAATAATAAAGGATTGTTTTGTAAAAATGAAAAAGGGTAACGCGGCGCGTTACCCTTTTTCGGTATAAGATTGAAAATCAATTAGCGATTTACAACAAACTTGCTGCTGGCTTTTGTACCGTTCACATGAACTGTACAGAAGTAAGTGCCGTTAGGGAAGTTCGTTGTGCTGAAAGTAGTTGTTCCACCATTCTTAATGTTGAATGAGTTAGTAGCGACCAGTTTACCGGTTACATCAGTGATCACTACGTCAGCTCTGCCCACTTGGTTAGCAGGAAGCTCAACAGTGATTTGATCGTTAGCAGGATTTGGATACATTTTAAGCTCTGCTTGTGCTTTAGATGTATTTTCTACGCTCGTTGTAGTCCTGAGGTGGAATGCAAACCAAGGATCTGACATGTAAACCGGGGTCCAGGCGTAAGTTGGAGCCAGTACGGCACTACCATTGTTCAACACATGATAGTTACCGAAGTGGAACCTTTCTTCACCAAAAGCTGCAAGACCGCCGTTAAAGTCGCCCGTATCTTGATCAGGAATACCGCTTGATCCTTGTACAGCTTCAGTTAGGTGAGTCCATTTATTAGCCAGGTTCCAGTCAGTACCCAGCGGGTGGTTTACTGCAGATTCGAAAGTAACCAGCGCGATCATATTGCCACCGGGCGGTACGTTAATACCGGCACCCGGAAGGTCAAAGTTCCAAATGTGGAGGTAAGTGTTGTCTGGAGCAAAATAAGTCGAATCCGCAAAAGCTGCGTCATCAAGCGTTTTTACAATGTGAACCAGTCCTGGGATACTGTCTTGGTTCAGGCTGTTGGTTGTCCAGTCATACTTTGGTTCAGCAACCTGCAAAGCCGAATCCGGCCTTCCCCAATAAGGAGCAACGTCGCCCGTATAAGACCAGGTTACGTTGTATGTACCTTGTGCAGGAGCATTTACTACATACAGGTGCAGTTTATCTGTTACACTGAAATCAATACGCTCATACCAGCCTATAATACCCACGCTGTCAACCCAGTAAGCATCGCTTGCAGTCAGGTTAAGTGTAGGCTGAGGATAGTACGGATTTGAGTTGGCGAAGAGGTTGTAGAACTTAGCGCTCTTAGGATCCATTGAAGTACCAAAGGCGTGCATATACCAGTGGAAATTACCGGTATAGATGTTTGAATCCGGGTATACTGGCCAATAAGAAAGGTCCGATGTACCTTGTATAAAGATCGCATCAGAGAAGCAATACCACTCACCATCCGGACCAGCGCTCTTATTAGCTGTGTTCATAGATGGCATAGTGTACGTAGAAGGAGGATTTGTCGCATGGGCCTTGCGTCTTTCTATCATGCCCTTTGCGCGCACCTGTTGGCTAGCTGCACCTGTAGTCTCGCTGGTTTGCGCCACCGAACTCAGGCTAAACCCTACAGCTAAGAGTAAAAGCAATTTTTTCATCACAATAATTTTTTGATTTAATTACAAATAATAGTCGGGTAAAGATAATTATTCCCTTGATAAATAAGACGAGTTTTTTAGGAAAATGTTAGGATCCGGAGTCAGTTTTTTGTAAATTTTATTCCTCATTCCCCTTTTCTCCGCTTACTTTTGCGCTTCTCTTTTCATGATATTATATGCACCCCCAATTTGATGACACGGAAATAGCCTTCAGGTATCGCAATAGTTTCGGGCTCAGGAAGGCAAAATTCCTCTTTTCCCTAATGGCATCGCCACTTATTACAAAAATCGGCTCGGCAGCAGCTGACTGGGCCATCAGTTGGGGGCTGCCGGTTAAAGGAATAATAAAAAACACCATATTTAAGCAGTTCTGCGGCGGTGAAACAATGGAAGAAGCCGCTAATACTGCCGCAATGCTCCACCAGTTCAACGTAGACGTAATTCTCGACTACGGCGTCGAGGGCAAGGCAGAAGAAGCCGAATATGACAAAGCTGTTCCTGAGTTCATTAAAGCCATAAAATATGCCGCATCCCAGCAGAATATCCCCTTCATCAGTGTCAAAATAACCGGTTTTGGGCGCTTCGGTCTACTTGAAAAGATACATACTGGACAAACACTTACAAAAGCCGAGCAGGAAGAACGGCAACGTATCTACCGGCGAATCAATGAGATATGTAGCGCCGCTGCGCATAATAACATTATGGTTCTGATTGATGCAGAGGAAACCTGGATTCAAAACCCCGTCAACGATTTGGCTAACGCCATGATGAAGGCCTATAATACTCAGAAAGCAGTCGTTTACAATACTTTCCAGCTTTACACCACACTGGCGTTGCCATACTTAAAAGAATCACTTGAGCTGGCTAAGACAGAAGGCTACGTACTGGGAGCCAAATTGGTTCGCGGCGCCTATATGGAAAAAGAAAGGAAACGTGCAGCAGAAAACGGCTATACCTCTCCTATCCAACCCGATAAAGCCTCTACCGACAGGGATTACAACGAAGCCCTCCTCTTTTGCATGGAAAACCTGGACAAACTGGACGTTTTCATAGGAACGCACAACGAGAATAGCTGCATGCTTGCCGTTAAGTACATGGAAGCCAATAAGATTCCGGCTGCAAGCCCCAATGTCTATTTTTCCCAGCTATACGGCATGAGCGACAATATTTCTTTTAACCTCGCCAACGCTGGCTACCATGTCGCAAAATATCTCCCCTACGGACCGGTTAAAGATGTGATCCCCTACCTCATTCGCCGGGCCCAGGAGAACACCTCGGTCGCAGGTCAAACGGGGAGGGAACTCTCGCTGATAAATAAGGAACTAAAAAGAAGAAAAAAATCTTAGTAAAATGCCCCGGCTGAACCGGGGCATTTTTTATTTCTTGTCTATAACGTAGATGTCTTCATTATCCCGCTTCATCTTATACTCTTCCCTTGCATATTGTTCCAGGCGCTGAGGATCATTGGTCAACTCATAGTGTTCCTTTTCCATCATCGCGATTTCCTTCTGCAGGTATTCTATGTTGGTCTTGGTATCTTTCAGTGCTTGCGCCCGCTCACGTTGCGAACCAAAATCATTTTGATCGAACCACATCATCCATGCGCCAAATATCAGCGCGGTAAGCAGGAATTTGTTAGTAAGAATACGGGTAACTTTTTTCATATCTCTCTCTAATGAAAAGTACTATTTACCAAAGTTAATAGCTTTTTGCGGATAATATGCATTGGTTCCTAATTCTTCTTCTATGCGTAGAAGTTGGTTATACTTCGCCATGCGGTCAGAACGCGATGCAGACCCTGTTTTTATCTGGCCGCAATTTAATGCCACTGCAAGATCCGCTATCGTTGCATCTTCAGTTTCACCGGAGCGATGACTCATTATCGTGTTATACTTGTTCACCTGTGCAAGCGTTACCGCATCTATTGTTTCGCTGAGTGTACCTATCTGGTTTACCTTTACCAGCAGGCCATTTGCGGTGTTTTCTTTTATACCGCGCTGCAGGCGTTTTACATTTGTAACAAACAGGTCGTCACCCACTAATTGCACTTTATCACCTACTGCATCGGTCAGTGCTTTCCATCCTTTCCAGTCATCTTCAGCCATACCATCTTCTATGCTTACTATCGGGTATTTCTTGCACCATTTTGCCCAGAACTCTACCAGCTCTTCGCTGCTCATCACCTTACTGCTACTCTTGTGGAATTTGTATTTCTTCGTCTTTTCATCATACAGCTCGCTGTTAGCCGCGTCCATTGCTATCGCCACCTGGTCACCCGGTTTGTATCCTGCTTTCTCTATTGCCTTCAGCACAGTTTCTATCGCCTCTTCATTGCTCTTTATGTCTGGTGCAAAACCGCCTTCGTCTCCTACATTGGTTGAGTAGCCTTTATCCTTCAGCACACCCTTC
>DASPNB010000544.1:0-7431 GCA_035626755.1 Flavipsychrobacter sp. | reverse complement strand
TGAAATAGCCGTGGTGGTAGACAACGGCATAGATGGCATTACCGATGATACCCTGTTCGTAGCAGGATGGCCGATAAATATTGAGAACGTTATTAAAGAGGGCGGCATCAAGATATATCCGAACCCTGTACGCGATGAGCTGACACTGGAATTTGCTTCAGCCGGCACTTATGGCGTTCTCGTAACCGACATAGTGGGCAAGACCGTTTACAACAATACACTGCCAACATCGGGTAAGATACAATTGCCTATGGGTCAGTACGCCCCGGGAGTATACCTGATACAAGTATCTGATGGCAAAGGAACTGTACTCCTGAAAGACAAGTTGATCAAACAATAGAACCATACCAGTTCACTTAATAAACAAAAGGTCCCGGCTTTCGTCGGGACCTTTCCTTATTTGCAAACTGCAATTATTTGAGATAAATATAAGCACCCACCTGTACAGCCAGGCCGAGAGCATAGCCAAGCCAGATCTCCGGCGCCTTGTGGGCGCCCAGTATCATACGTGCGGAACCGATGAGGCCGGCGATGAACAGTGCGATGAAAAAAGGCAGCACCATATTGACAGGACTTGTGAACAGGAGAATGAGCATGATACCCAGCATAGCTCCTGCAGCAGTGGTATGCATGCTGACCTTGTAAAAGATATTGACCATGAATATGGCAACGATACCCCAGAAGCTGCCCAACGTGAGCGTATGCAGGATGAGCGGAACACCTTCAGTATTACTGAGGACATGATTGGTCCAGAAATAGAATATCATGATGGCAAGTAGTGGCATGATACGATCCCTGGATTCTGTCATGTAGATGCTCTTGATGAAGCCGAGGCCTTTCATAAGCGCTACAGTGAGCAGGGAAAACCCTATTGTGTTCAGACAGATCATCGCAAGCCACATAAGGAAGGTTTTTTCGTGGATGCCTGCGAAGGCGGTATCGCGGGCCAGCATGAACAGTACCAGTGCCATAACAGCCGGCATGAACACCGGGTGAAAAATATAGGACAGCAGAGATGCGAAAGCACGTAGCGGCTTTGATGAAGAACCTGCCTGCGGCTGTACTGTTGCGTTGCCTTGTGTATTGCTCATACTTAAAATTCTAAGATGGGTGAAAGCCATTTTTTCATTTCTTCAGCATCCATTCCTTTCCTTTTTGTGTAATCTTCCAACTGATCGTTCATGATCTTATTGATACCGAAGTAAGTGCTTTGAGGATGAGAGAAATACCAGCCACAAACAGAAGCCGCCGGATACATGGCCAGTGATTCGGTAAGGTGTATACCGGCTGTCTCTGTAGCATTCAGCAGTCCAAACAGCTTGTACTTCTCGGTGTGATCAGGACAGGCGGGGTAACCGGGAGCAGGACGAATGCCCTGGTACTTTTCCTTTACCAGGTCTTCAGCACTTAAGTTCTCCTCCTTTATATAACCCCAGAATTCCCGACGGGTGCGGAGGTGAAGTACTTCAGCAAAAGCCTCAGCCAGGCGGTCGGCCAATGCCTGGAGCATGATCTTATTATAGTCGTCGTGTTCTGCAATGAATTTTTGTAAATGAGGTTCAATACCGTGAATACTTACGGCAAAGGCACCCATGTAGTCTTCACTATCGGGCTTGATGAAATCTGCGAGTGAGAAGTTTGGCTGACCGGCAGCCTTCTTTATCTGCTGGCGGAGGCATTCCAGGTCGGTGAGTTTGTTACCATTCTCATCTAATATGCTAATAGTATCTGCACCGATGCGCCTCGTTTCCCAGAAGCCTACGGCGCCTTTGGCCGTGAGCCATTTTTCAGCTATTATCTTGTCGAGCAGGGCATTGGCATCATTGTATAATTTTGTTGCCTCTACTCCTACGTTTGCATCTTTCAGGATATCAGGAAACTTGCCTCGCATTTCCCAGGCGATGAAGAATGGTCCCCAGTCGATATACTGCCTTATTTCGCTGAGATCATAGTCTGCAAAGGCTTTTGCGCCTGTAAACGAAGGCTTATGTGGCTGGTGATTCAGCCAATCGATCTTCACACCGTTCTTTTGCGCCTCATCGAGGGATATGTATTCCTTAACAGTTTTTTTATTTTCGAACTCGTACCGGAGCTTGCTGTATTCTTCGGAAACAGAGGCGAGAAAGGGTTGCTTTTGTTCTTTGCTTAAGAGGTTAGTAGCCACCGTAACACTACGGCTCGCATCCAGAACGTAGACAACACCTTCATCGTACTGGGGCGCGATCTTTACAGCAGTGTGCATGCGTGAAGTGGTAGCACCGCCTATGAGGAGGGGCTGCTTCATACCGCGGCGTTTCATTTCGCGGGCCACGTGAACCATTTCGTCGAGTGACGGAGTGATAAGGCCACTGAGGCCCACCATATCCACATTTTCTCTGATAGCAGTGTCTAATATCTTATCCGCAGGAACCATTACACCAAGATCAATAACCTCGTAGCCATTGCAGCCAAGTACTACTCCTACTATGTTCTTACCTATATCGTGCACATCGCCTTTTACGGTTGCCATAAGTATCTTAGGCGCTCCGGCTTGTTCCGCACTAACTGTACCTGCTCTTTCATGCGCGAGCCTCCTTTCTTCTTTTTCAGCTTCTATGAAAGGAAAGAGATAGGCAACACTTTTCTTCATGACGCGGGCGCTCTTAACTACCTGCGGCAGGAACATTTTCCCGCTGCCAAAAAGGTCGCCGACTACGTTCATTCCGTCCATGAGCGGGCCCTCGATGACCTCGAGAGGTTTTGCATATTTTGTCCGCGCTTCTTCAGTATCCTGATCTATATAGTCGGTGATACCATTAACAAGGGAATGCTTCAGCCTTTCTTCAACTGGCGCAGCTCTCCATGCATCGTCTTTCTTTATTTCCTTTCCTTTCGCTTTTACAGTGTCGGCAAATGCGAGCAACCTGTCTGTTGCATCCGGGCGCTTATTCAATACCACTTCTTCGCAAAGCTCACGGAGCTGAGGTTCTATCTCATCGTAGACAACGAGCTGGCCCGCATTTACGATACCCATATCCATACCAGCCTTAATAGCATAATACAAGAATACAGAGTGCATGGCCTCACGCACAACGTCGTTGCCGCGGAAAGAGAAAGATATATTGGATACGCCGCCACTTATTTTGGTGAGCGGCATTTTTTGCTTGATGATACGGGTAGCTTCGATGAAATCTACAGCGTAGTTATTGTGCTCTTCTATGCCGGTAGCGATGGCAAAGATGTTCGGATCGAAGATGATATCCTCCGGGTGGAAGCCGACCTGCTCTGTAAGTATCTTATAAGCACGCTCGCAGATGGTGACACGACGCTCCAGGGTATCAGCCTGGCCGGCTTCGTCGAAGGCCATAACTATAACAGAGGCACCGAAGCTGCGGCAGATCTCTGCCTGCTCAATGAATTTCTCTTCACCCTCTTTTAGAGAGATGGAGTTGACTATACACTTACCCTGCACACACTTAAGTCCCGCTAGTATGATAGAGAACTTGGACGAGTCAAGCATGATGGGTATACGGGCGATATCCGGTTCGCTCTGGAGGAGGTTGACAAAGGTTGTCATTGCCTGCTCACCGTCGAGCAGGGCATCATCCATATTTATATCCAGCACCTGTGCACCACTTTCTACCTGCTGGCGGGCAACGGATAATGCTTCTTCGTAGAGGTTCTCCCGAATCAGCCTGGCGAACTTTTTTGAACCTGTAACGTTTGTGCGTTCACCTACGTTCACAAAATTGGTTTCCGGGCGAACAGTTAATGGCTCTAAACCGCTGAGGCGGAGAAATGGTTTTATTTGGGACATTCTATTGGTAAAAAACGTGGGCAAAGTTACGTAAACAGCAATGCCTTTCCTAACCCCAAACCCCTAAAGGGGCTTAGCTTCTGGCAGATATATCAAAAAGGAGAACATGAGGAGGATGGTTACCTTGCTATTTATCAGCTACAGCACCTACTATGTCAAAAGTGACTGAACTAGTGCCTTTGGGCTTCTTTACTTTGATCTTGACTGAGCGGGTGGATCCGTGGTCAATGATCTCGTTGATGGTCTTTGTGTCCTTCTCTATTACTGAGCCGGCTTTGTCTTTAAAGGTCATCTTCACCTCGATGTCCTTGTAGGCCACAAGGGTAGCTGTATTTTGTATCTCGGCGTCTATAACTACCTGGTTGAGCATATTGCCGTGATGGTCGCCTGTGATCTTCAGGAACTTCAACGGATTATCTCTTTCTATTTCTTCGAGTGATTTTTTCTTTTCCTCGTATTTAGCAGACGGGCGCTCGTTGTTGGCCGAGTCGCAGGAGGCAGCAAATATGGCAAGGCATAGAATAGCTACTAAGTTCTTCATTGTGTGTGCGATCAATTGTTCACTAAGTTAAGGAATTCCTGCTCAGTGAGAATGCTGACCGTACCCAGCTTTTTTGCTTTTTCCAGTTTGGAGCCCGCATCCTCACCTACTACTAAATAGTTTAGTTTGGAACTCACACCGCTCAGTATGGAGCCGCCTCTTTCTTCCACCAGGGTTTCTGCATCAGAACGTTTTAATTGAGAGAGCGTGCCTGTAAACAGGAAGGTTTTGCCGGAGAACTCACCCGTAGCCTGGTCGGAGCCTTTGTGCTGATTGACCATATTGAGGCCTTCCTTTTCGAGTTTTTCAAGCATGTGCCTGTTCTCTTCATTGTGGAAGAACTGGGCAACCGAGGTTGCAACCTTCGGCCCGATATCCTCAAGTGTACTGAGCTTTTCTACATCCCAATCGTAGAAGTCGCGGAGGTGAGTAACTGCATTGGCAAGCGTTTTGGCAGTAGTCTCACCTACGAAACGGATGCCAAGACCATATATAAGCCTGTTGAGGGGCTGCTTTTTTGAATTTTCTATCGCCTGTTTAAGGTTCGCAATGGACTTTTCACCAAAGCCACCTAGTTTGGATACTTCTTCCCAATTGATATGGTAGAGGCCAGGAACATCTTTTAAAAGGCCGAGCTCAAAGAACCTGATGACATTGGCACCACCTAAGCCACGAATGTCCATGGCATCTTTGCTGGTGTAGTGTATGATGCGCTCGGCCACCTGTACCGGGCAGTTGATATTGATACAACGCCAGGCAGCCTCATCCTCATTCTTTTCCAGCTGTTCATTACAGGCGGGGCAAGTATGAGGAAAGTGAATGGGTTTTTCTTCACCCGTGCGAAGCTCAGATAAAGACTTAACAATATAGGGTATCACGTCTCCGGCACGCTCCACGACAACGGTGTCGCCGATACGAAGATCTTTTTCGCGAATAACATCCTCGTTAAATAGAGAGATAGACTTTACTGTAACACCACCGATGGGTACGGGTTCTATTTTGGCCACGGGAGTGATAGCGCCGGTGCGGCCTACCTGGAACTCAACGTCTAACAACTTAGAAGTAGCCTGGCGGGCTTTGAATTTATAAGCCACCGCCCAGCGAGGATGGTGGGTGGTCATACCCATCATATCCTGCATGTCGAAGTCGTTTACTTTGATAACAAGACCATCCACTTCAAAAGGGAGATCATCGCGTCGCTGCTCAAATTCATCGCAGAACTTAATGACGCCAGCAATGTCATCGAACTTCCGCATTTCCTTAGCGGGCGTGGGGAAGCCCAGGTTATACATCCATTGCAGGGAGTCGTAGTGAGTACCGAGCATTGCGGGCCGTTGCCTGTCCGCTGTGTTGTAATAGCTGATATGATAAAGAATAGCGGATAGCTTGCGTTTTGAAACCTCTTTAGGATCCAGTATACGAAGAGTTCCTGACGCAGCATTGCGCGGATTGGCCAATGGAGAAAGGCCTTCGGCAATACGCTGTTCGTTGTAAGCAGCAAAAGCCTCTTTGTGTATCACAACTTCACCACGTATCTCTATCTGGCCTACTTTATCTTTCAGAAAGTTGGCAGAAAGTGGAATTGACCTTATCTGTTTGATGTTCGCAGTTATTTCTTCACCCATCACGCCATCGCCCCGGGTGGCGCCACGCACAAGCATGCCGTTCTCGTAGATAAGTGAAATGGATGCTCCATCGTATTTAGGCTCTACACAATAAACGATCTTATCTGTACCGGCAAACTCTTTACACTTACGGTCGAAATCTTCCAGGTCCTCGGCATTGTAGGTATTATCGAGGCTGAGCATAGGCACGAGGTGACTGACAGGTGGAAACTTTTCACTGAGACCTATGGCCACGCGCTGAGTAGGAGAATCGGCGGTCTTCTGCTCAGGATATTCTTCTTCTATACTTTTCAGCTTTTTGAAAAGGGTATCGTATTCAAAGTCTGATAGTAAGGGGTCGTCCTGCACATAATATTTCCAATCGGAAAAATTGATTACTTCCCGCAGTTGTGCTACTGCGTCTTCTATATTTTGCGGGGTTTTATCTATCAGAGCCTTAGCCTGTTCGTAGAGGCGTTTTTCGTCCTGCGCTGTGTACATAATACACAAAGAAAAGGTCTTTTACTGAATTATAGAGATGTCGCCTGCACCTTCGCGGATCAATTCAGGGTGACCGGAAGTACAGTCTATAACTGTAGAGGGAACTATATGACCGATGCCCGAATCGATCACTATATCTACTACGGAACCAAAGCGCTCATGCATGAGTTCCGGATCGGTAAAATATTCCACGTCCGCATTCATGGGAAGAGAGACACTCATTATAGGATGACCGAGCTCCTTTACTATCAGCTGGCTGATGTTGTGATCTGGTACACGTATACCCACGGTGTCCTTTTTTGTTTTGAGCATTTTAGGCACCTGCTTGCTGGCCTCGAAGATAAAAGTGTAGGGGCCGGGCAATGCACGCTTCAGCATACGGAAAACAGGCGTATCAATGCTCCTGGTAAAATCGCTGATATGACTGAGGTCGGAACAGACAAATGAGAACTGGGCTTTCTTAGGATCGATATTCTTAATGCGGCAGATACGCCCGATAGCAGCAGTATTATAGATATCGCAGCCGAGACCATAAATAGTGTCGGTAGGATAAATGATAAGCCCACCGCCACGGAGACAGTCCACCACGGTTTTGATATTGCGTGGCTGTGGATTATCGGGATGTATGTGCAATAACATGCTACAAGTATTTTTTTATTGCATCCAGTGCCGTTGCCAGGCGTTGCCCCATAGTTCCTCTTATATCTGCCCAAGGCAAGCCTGAATGTTGTACTATATCGCGATAGATCTTGTAAAAATAATGCCTGTGGCCTTCTTCGGGGTGCTCACGCAGGGGGTCATCTTCCCATAGCACGTCGATATAAGTGAGGAGATAGAGATCATATTGACGCTTAGCTATTTCTTCCAGTATCCATTTGTGGCAGCGACCATATTTATGCTCGCTCCACACCTTTATCACCTGCAAGTCCGTATCACAGATGAGTAGTTTGCCGGCTCGTGCTGCCAGCTCATCCTCAGAACCCATTTGG
>DASPNB010000543.1:0-15171 GCA_035626755.1 Flavipsychrobacter sp. | reverse complement strand
AGAACGTGTGATCAGGTTGCTTCGCCGCGTCAACTAAAGTACATTATATCATCATTTTCTCATTTTCGGCTCGCAACGACACTGATCAATAAAAAAGGCGGGACAGGCCCGCCATTAGAATTATGTATCGTGGAAGTATTCTTAAACCTTAGCCAGTTCACCTTTCAGGTAGTCGATGACTTTTACTTCTGTAGCATCTACCTTATGAAGGTCGGCGAGATAGACCGACACCCAATCGGTGAGATGTATGAAATAGAAGATGCGTTCCCAATATGATTTGCCTTTGGAATAAACCTCGATAATATTAGGAGTACACTTCTTTATCACTTTCTTGTTGATCTCCATGCGGGTTTGAACGCGTTCGTAGTCGTTCTCGTTGCGTAGGAGTAGCACTGCTTTTCCGGGAGCCTTATCCTTCCAGCCAACAAGCTCGTTGTGGTTCATCTCAGGGATTGCACCATGCCATGCGAGCATTTTGGCGTTCTCATTGATCTGCTGACGGATGCGAATGGCAAGTCCCTCATATTCTGAAGAAGAATAGATAACCGGGGTTTTACCATTGAGTTTTTGCGCTATTGATCTTGCTTTCTTTTTGATGTCAGAAGACTCAGCATTTAAGAGCCTGATAGATGCAGCAATGTTCTTTTCGAAATCGCCTTTTATCAAACCGAAATTAGCCAGAGTGTATAATACCTGCACCATAGAATAACCTATGCAGGCCCGGGGAGGCATACCGGCCGGCAACAAAATGCAATCCACTTTTTTGCGGGTAGCTATTTTGGATATCTCACCCCCTGAGGTGATACAAACAATTGTCGCTTTAACCTGTAATGCTTTCTTCAGGGCGGCAATAGTTTCCTCGGTATTGCCGGAGTAAGATGAAACGATAACCAGTGAATCTCTGCTGACGAAAGCTGGCAGAAAATAATCTTTATTGACAATAAAGGGCAGCTTCATTTTGTCGAAAACAAAATTCTGAACGATGGAGCCACCGATGCCGCTTCCACCCAGGCCAGTTAATATTACATTGGAGAATTCTTTCTTAGCAGATTTAAAACGGTAATTTTGCCCTATAATAAGGGCTTCCTTCAATTGATTGGTAAAGCCTTCGATTAATTGCTTCATACTTACTTTTTCCTATTTCGATGGCCAAACATAACGAAACTGGCTTAAAAGGCGAGCAAATAGCCGAAAACTTTTTGCTAAAAAAGGGGTATAATATACTTCATAAAAACCATCGTTTTGAGAAGAAGGAGATAGATATTATAGCCCAAAAGGATGATATACTAGTGTTTGCTGAAGTTAAAACCAGAAAGAGCTTCTATTATGGGTTCCCGGAAGAATATGTAACCCTTAAGAAACAAGACTTTATGAAACAGGCTGCCCTAGCCTACACGGCTGAGCATACGGAGTATAGTCAAATCCGTTTTGACGTAATCAGCATACAATTTGATAGGGATAAGGTGAAAGAAATCGTTCATTTTAAAGATGCATTTTATTAATCTGTAAATTTGCAGTATGAAGAAACTGGTACTTATTTCCTTGCTGGCGAATATTATTTTCTCATTTTACACAAGCGGGCAGGGGAACATTAACCTTAAATTAAAAGAGGGTGACATTGTACTACAGAAGATACCCTGCGGTGACCTGTGTGATGCAATTATAGCAACGACACCGTGCGAACAAAACAGGATGTTTAACCATTGCGGGATAGTGCACTATGAAAAGAACATGCCTTACGTGATAGAGGCGATAGGAAAAGAAGTAAAGCTGAGCCCCCTACCCGATTTCCTGCAAAGGGATAATTCACCGACACTGTATGTTGCAAGGCTAAAGCCCGAATACAAATCGTATATAGAAACGGGAGTAAAGAAAGCCATCGTTTATATAGGGGCTCCTTATGATGATGCTTTTCTGCCGGGATCTGATTCCTTGTATTGCTCTGAACTGGTATATAATTGTTTTAAGAAGGATAGTGCACCGCATCTTTTCCCGATGGAGCCGATGACCTTTAAGTCGAAGAATGGGAAGACGTTTCCGGCATGGAGTGCTTACTATAAGAAGTTGAACATGGACGTGCCTGAAGGCAAGCCGGGAATTAATCCCTGTGCGATTGCGAATTCACAGGTGGTGAATCTGATAAGTATAGCGAAATAGGTGTTTCTGATGAAACATACTTGAACTTCCGCAACAGGCGGAGACTGATACAAAAAAATATGGGCGCTGAAATCAGCGCCCATATTTTTAAACTATTGTGCTATTTGCCTTGAGGTGATCTTGGCTTTGAGTGCGGTGCTTTCTCTCCTACTGTTGAAGGCGCAACACTGAGCTGCGTAGCTGGTACAGTAGGCTGGGCAGCATTAACAACCGGAATCTCAATACCGCGCTGCTGCGAAGCCTGTGAAGGAGCTGGCTGCGCCAGCTCAATTGTTCGCTGTACATTATCAGGAGTCGCTACCTGCAAAGCCGGTTGCCGGGCCGGAGCCGTCCTCTGTGCGGACAACTGCTTTTTATTATCCTGGGCATTAGCGCCTATTGCTGCACAAAGCAGGAATGCTATCATTAATTTTTTCATAATTATTCTATTGAACATTTGTTGTGAATGTTGCAGTACCTGCAGAGAACCAACTACGAGTAGCAAGGCCCACAGTACCGCTATTATTTTGTACAAACATTACGAGTGCATCACCGGGAGCCAAATCGGCCACAGTTGTATTCGGGATAGTAATGCTGTACTTGCCGCCATATTCACTAGCAGACCACGAAACTGCACAACTACCTATCAAGGTACCGGTGGCTCCTACAAGTCCCAAGGTGGCACCACAGCTAGGGCTGGCCAAATTAACATACTTGTAAAGATAAACAGTGAGGCTATAATTATAAGTGCCTCCAGGGTTGGCAGCGAAAGTGCCGGAGAGTGCGGTAATCCTTTCGTTTACAGAAGCCTGGTGGAAAGAAGCTGCCAGCAAGTTGGCTGATACCAAATTTATGCTTGCAGCACCATAAGTAACTGAAGGTCCGCTAAAGGTATAGTTACCATTTGCCTGGTTAGTACCGGAATTTGGCACAGGAGTAGTAAATATACCTACAGGCTGAGCGAAAGCAGGAGCGGCGGTGCCGTTTGATTTGAGATAATGCCCAGTGGTGCCAGCTGCGGTAAATGCAGCAGGAGAGCTCCCAGTACCATACATAACACCACCCTGTGTACCCTGAACATCGATAGTAACAGGAGCGGAACCAACTACCTGGTTAGCACCGTTGTTTACGACAACTGTAGATAAACTCGCAGGTTCAACATTGGTAGTTGTAAGTGTTGTATTAGCATTTACCCAGGCAGGATTACCACCAACTGTCGGGGTTGCCAGCACCTGGTTAGCTGAGGATGCGGGAGCTGTGAAAGCCGATGAGGCACCTGTGCCGTACATAACACCACCCTGAGTACCTACTACATCGATGGTAGCGTTACCACTACCGACAGTCTGGCCTATGCCATTTGATACTGACACAACAGAACTACCGGAAATGCTTGAGGTAGTGAGTGTGGTGTTAGGAGATGCCCACTGGGGAGCGCCGGCGCCTGTTGACACCAGAACGTCACCGCTGTTACCAGCACCAGTGAACGATGAAGAAGAACCTGTTCCGTAAAGAAGCGCACCAGAAGCACCAACTACGTCGATATTAGCACCACCTGCGCCAACTACCTGACCAGTTCCGTTGCTTACGGTAACCACCGCGCTTCCGCCAAGGTTAGAAGGAGACATCCACACAGGGGCACCACCACCCGTAGGAGTTGAAAGGAACTGACCATTAGAGCCCGCAGGCGGAATGAAGACGCTGGGGTTACCGTTGCCCTGACCAAGCAACAGACCATTTAAAGTGCCCTGTAGATCGCCCGAGTTGGAAACCAGCGTCCAAACAGGAGTAACATCGGTACCACTGTTATAATAAAATCCAGGTGCGCCATCTGTCTGGTAAACAAGCAGGCCTGTAGCGGGCAACGCGATCGCAGTTCTTTCGGCTTGTGTCATCCTGGGTACAAGAACACCTTTTGAGTTACTTTTAATATCGAGCATTGCGCTGCCATCCGGTGCTGAGCCATCGCCATTGACACCTACGTTCTGGGCATAGGTAGCTGTACCCAGACTTATCATTGCTATTGTGAGAAATTTCTTGAACATATTTTGAGATTTTTCAGTTTTTTAAATGTGGTTTCAAGTATTAGAATTTTGATATTTTAACCGGCGTATCACTGAGGCCAGTAAGCTTTAAGTAATAAGTAGCGGAAGGCAAAGAGGAAACATTCCATTCTACTTTATTAGCACCGGGCACAGGCATTACTTCTTTTATTGCTATCACCCTACCCTGAGCATCCAGCAGCTGGAAGTGCATAGTTGCAAGCTCGGTGCAGTTGAATTCAACATTCACTTTATCTACAACAGGATTAGGATAAACGCTGAGCGTAAAAGCTTCGTTCATATCGACGCGGATAGTTTTGCTATAGGTAGATTTCTCCCTCTTGTCGTATAACCTGAGGCGATAATAAGTGCTGCCTTTGAAAGGAGCGGGATCGACATAGCTGTATTTGAAGTTGGTACTTTGCGTGCCATGAGCTTTTACAGTAGTCAAGCCTGTGAATGAAAGGCCATCAGCAGATCTTTCCAAATCGTACTTCATAATACTCAGCTCGTTGGCGACTTCCCAGTTGAGGAGCGCCTGTTTGTTCTGTAAGCTTCCGTAAAAGGCAAGCAGTGTAATAGGCAGAGGATCGTTGGTAGAACTGGTGAGTGTAAAACGACCGAGCGTATCGATTGAATTTTTGGTAAGAATATTATTAGCCTGATCTAAGGCGTCAACACCGATCATATCCCAGTAACCCATAGGCACATCGCGAGCAGACATTGCCAAATCTGCTTCCGTGAAACCAACGATCTCATGATCGAGATAATGAAAATCGAGAGAGGCATTAAGTCCTGCATTACCCGACGTCGGGATAATGTCAAAATAACGCCCAATACCGATACCGGAAGTAGTGCCTGTTTGCGGTATGTGTCCCCTGCGAACAAGTGTTGAGCCAAGATTGCCTGTAGTAGTGAGTTCGATGCCGATGTTTCCGGGATTAGCAGCAACAGGAGCATTTAAAGTGGCAGTGCGAAGCACCAGGCCACCAGAAGGGCCTGTAATGTAAGAGGTGTTGTCCTCACCCATGATGTTGCCCGTTGTTCCCAAGTCGATATTGCTACCGTTTAACTGAATGTGGCGGTTTACCATGTTGAGATCCGCACCTACGGCAATATCGTTGAGCAGTACTACATCGTTGGTTGGCTCATCAATCGTGAGATTGTTGAAGGTGATGCTGCTGCCTGAAATTTCAGTGTTCTGTGAAGATCCTGTGAATTTTACGGTGCCAGCACCAGGAGTAAAGGTCCCATCCTGGTGCAAATGACAATTAGTTAATACCAGATTGGAAGAACCGCTCATAACTATATAACTGCCAGGGGTAATATATAACCCGCTCTGGGCCCTGACGTCTGTGAACGACAAACATAGAAGAAGAGGGCTGAGGTAAAAAAGTCTGACGACATGCTTTTTGGTCATAACATAGTAATTTAGATGTTTATTAATTTCATTAAGGCATTTCCTATATGAAATTAACTACAAATTGTTGATAATTCCAATGGAATTTTAATATTTTTTTAACGGAGGATAGTTGGTATAAACCAAAAATTAAAGTAAACGGCGAAAATGCTATCAAGGTGGGGCAATCACAATGAGTAGTGATATAAAGATCCTTCGCGAAGAGCCCAGGATGACAAGTTTTGGAGCGCTGCCCGGCGGAGGGCAGGCTCTCAACAAGACTTAGACTATCGCGCAGGCTGCCAGTGCTTTTTAAGGGTAGGAATTCAAGCTGACGGTTCAACCAGCTTGTTCGCAACAAATTGTTTGATCAGCATGACAGGAAAGGACGCTGAGTTGGTTTAACTCAGGCAACAAGAATGGCTTTTTCGAACACAAAATTGTTGCAATAGGGCTTTTTGCCTTCTACCTGGTGGAGATCGAAACTGAACTGAGAGATGGGCAGTTTTTGTACTCCATTGATAAAATACCCTTTGTATCCCAGCAGTTGCAGATACTTAAATGTTTCGGTTACCTGCTCACGGCCAACGTGCCGGGCTTCACATTCGAAGATGACAGTTGGCTTATAAGTAGATAAGATATGAGCACCGCCTTTGAATACCCGGAGTTCGTTTCCTTCAACATCAACCTTTAAAAAATCGGGAACGATATTTTTGCGTGCACAGTAATCGTCGAGTTTTTCTGTAGCTACTTCTTCTTTAATACCGTAATCGCCCGATTGTTTAGGAGCAATGGTAGCGCCAGGAGAAGTGAATTTGCCTTTAGAAGCAGGAATAAATAAAGTGACCCTACCTGCAACATCGGACAGGGCGAGACGCTCTACTGTAACATTGTTCCAGGAGAACATATTTTTTAAGCGTAAAATATAATTGCAGAGGCGGGACTGAGGCTCAAAGGCATAGAGATGGCCAGTTTTGCCAATGCACCGCAGCATGATGTATAGGTAACCGGCCTTGTGCGCGCCAATATCAAACACAGTCTGCCCGGGTATAAGAACGGATTCGATATAAGCGATCTCGCCTTTGTCGTTACGCGTTTTGTACTTGTAAGACCTGTAAGCCAGCTTTATGAGTTCTACGAGCTTCATGAAATGCAGTGCAATTATACATTATTTGGATGCAGGAACATCTATGTGTTCGTTCTTTCCCTTGAACAACACGCCCTCTGCTATAGAGTTCTTAGGTTTATCAGTGCCTGAGGCATTGAGGAATTTGCAATTGCTGACAATGAACTTGCTTTTTTCTTCAGAAGGTCGTGAACAGACCAGGTAGTGAAATGCTTTTTTATGTGCGATGAAAGTGCAGTTATCGAAGGTTGTGCGGATGCCATCGGCGATCTCCACCAGATAGTTGCCGTAGGGCGGCTGAGCTTTACGTGAATTTTGCGAATAAGGTTTGTCTTCGAAAATGCAACTAATGAACCTGGTTTCCATACCGGGTTTATCCCCCGCGAAACTATGAACAGCAGAACCATAAATGCGGCAATTACTGAACATGAAGGCGGGATGAGTAACCCAAATGCTCCAATAGGTAGTTCCCCAGAAAGTGCAGTCATCGAAGGAAATATTCTGAGCGATGCGATAATCTTTTTCGTCGTAGAGATCGGCAACCATACCAGCGCCGGTGTTGTTCTCAAAATTGCAACGAGTAAACAGTCCGCCGCGGACCATGCGGTAGATATTAACGTTGGGATCAGACTCGGGTTCGATGTCGAGACCAGCTCCGGGAGAAGTAGAGAGCGCTTTCTTAATTGAAGCGTTGTAGCCCCGACCTGTATGACTAAAAGAACAGTCGCTGGCGCGGAGGCCCGAACCACCTGTCCAGCTGAGACCCTGACGACCATTGTAGTCGAAAGAGCAATGCAGGAGATTGATATCATGGCCTTCTACCTTTTCGATTGTGGAAGCAGTGCTATTTCTTAGCTGAAGGCCATCAACGGCGAAATGATGAACATTGACATCCTCAAGGGTGCAGTGAGTAACCTCATTGAGCGCAATACCAGTATGCCCTGCCTGCCAGCCATCGGCTGAGATATTTCCTCCCAGCCTTATGTGTTCGGAATTTCCATTCAATTCCAGGAAACTGATTTTGATGTTCTTGCTGTTCTCTATATAGATTGCATCACCAATGAAAGCTTTTGCTGAAGTAGCAGGAACTATGACATCGCCGCTTCTATCGTGAAGAGGGATGGGTTTGCCTGAGGCCTCGAAACTGCCGAGGAGGAGATCGTCCTGGAATTTAATGACGACGCCTGGCTCGCCAAGAATGTTGATATTTCTACAACCGGAAATAAAGAAGACGGGTATGCCCAGCTTATAATACGGATTTGTCATGGATTCATCGGCAAACGCGCGATAGACAAGGGGAACAAGGGCTCCATAGTCGAGCTGGCGGCCAACGATGTAGGTGCCGGGGGGAATACGAAGCGTGGCATTGCCCTTGCGCTCGTTCAGAAAAAAGGAAGCGTCTATAAATGCCTGGTGGTCGTTGTGAATGCCGTCGCCCAAAGCGCCGAAATTTTTTTTCAAATCGAGCATGGTATCGGCATCTGAGGCTGACGACCAAAAAGGAAGCAGAAGAATAGTAAAAAAAATAAAATTAACCCTAGTAAGCACCATGATCTGAATTGACAGGCTAAACTACTGCATTTTGCTCTTCCCTGCTTTTGCGACCGAGAATAACCAGCAGAGAAAGAGATATGAAGAACAAGGCTCCAACCTTGTGCGTGTCGACAAGCTCGGAGAAGAAGTTATTGACAAAGCTGGCTGCAAAAAGCATGGCGATGCCCATGGTGCATAACTTATAAAAGCGATCCTTAAACCGATGATAGATGCGCTGAGCCTGTGAGAAAATGACAATATTCAAAAAAGCGTAGAGACCCATAGCCGGGTAGCCCTGCTCAGTAAGCATATACAGGAAGTAGTTATGCGTGGTGGAATGTTCGACATTTCTACTCGCGTAAGTTTTGAAAGAACGGAGCGTATAAATCTTATAGTTGTAGTAGAAGCCGTGGGGGCCGTAGCCAAAGACAGGTTTCGTTTTGCTCATACGGATAGCGGCGATCCAACGATAGAGCCTTTCCATGGAAGATTCGTCGCGGCCCTTGAAGGTGGCCTTCATATGTTCTGAGAAATCCCAGTTCATATAAGTCTGTTCGTAGGTGGGACGGAGCTCAAGGTATTTTTCATTGCGGATGACATAAAAAAGCATCAGGGCTATGATACCATAAATAGCAGGCATGATCCAGCGAACAAACCTTTTTTTAATAGCATAGTACACGAAGAAAGAAAAAAGAACTGCCAATACAGCAGCGCGTGCATATGATAGAAAAATAGCAAGAATAAAGAAGCAGGCTATGACGAACATCCAGCGGGCTTTGCGTTTGTCGCGATCACGAAGCCAGAGGCAGGCAATAAAGACAAAGGGAAAGAACATGGAAATAACCGAGGAGTACTCTACGTGGTTCTCATAAAAGAGACCTGCAGCGCGATGGATATCGGAAAAAAGAAAATTAGTAGTAGAGTGGCTGAAGAATATGCCGAGAATTGTAAACAAGACAGATGTAAGGAGGATAAGGAAGGCCATCTTGAAATCCTCTTTTTCGCGGAAAATCCAAATTGGCATCACGAAGCAGGCAGCGAGCAGCCAGATTTTGGACAACAAAAACTTGAAAGAAAGAAGGGGCACAGTAGAATATACCGCTGAACATATAAGCCAGAGAAACTGGCAAATGACAACAAGGACCAAAGGATTGAGATACCACCAACCTTTTAAAGCAGAGGGCTCATAGGCATAGAGAAGAAGGCCTAAAAGCAGAAAGGACCACATCATGGGTTCGTCGGGAACGCAGAGTGAGAGGCTATTTCCTGAAAAAGAAAAACGCACAGATAGCGGAATGAAGAAGAGGAAAAGCCAATAGGCCATTTTCCAGTTCTTTAACATCAATACCACGTAAAGCCAGAGCATAGGGGCTACGAGTAAAGGCGGGAAGCCTGTATATACATAGCCGAGAACGGCAAGCGCGAGAACGGCGAGACCAATCCTCAGGAAAAGCCTTTCATTGGTATATATAGCTGATAACATGACAGTCTATTTCTTTTGATACCAGGCGTGAGCCAGAAGAACATAGAGCAGACCGCAGAGCAGACCGGCGAACGTGCAAAGGATCACAACCATAGACAAGCGCAGAACAGGTTGCACTGGAGGGCGGGCAATCTTTAGCACATCGGTGATGGGTTGATCGTTTAGTTTGGTACCGGTAGTGTATTGACCAAGCAAGGTGATATTGGTAGCCTTGCTGGCAACCATTTCATCTTTTACGGATGCGATATTCTGAATCACTTCAATGCCTCTTGCGAAGCCGGGGCGGCCACTGTTCTCGATGCGGCCGGACATGATATTGTGACGGGCAGGGTTGATGATATCGTAGATGCCGTATTCCTCGCGGAGCCTTACAAGTGAATCGGTGAGTATGCTAACAATACTATCCTGTTCGGCTATTTTGTTAGTAAGGGCGACGATTTGGCTTTTCCTTACGCCGGTATAGAAACTTCTCAGCGCAAAATCGAGTAAGGGGATGGAATAGTTGGCCACATTAGCTGCGAGCTCAGGATCTTTATCAAAATAGAGCAAAACGACGTTGTTATTTTCGGCCCTGTATATCTGGAGATGGGCTGCGATTACCTTTTTTAGCTTGATATAGTCTACTCTTTTGGAAGTATCCAGGTTGTATTCCTTGCCTAAATTTAGGCCCGTAATCAGCTTGTTGTGAAAGCTGTCGGACTCTGACATGGAAATAAGTTTTGATATATCATCCTCGCTGGCGAAGTAGCCCGCGTTGCCGCCATAAAGACTATTGCGGTCGGTAAGTTGAGGATTTCGAAGGATAAAAACCGTTTCTGCTTTATATTCTTTGGGAAATATAAAATAGGCGCCAACGCCGAGAACTATGGCGAGAAGGGTTGTCTTTATCACAAAGCCTTTACGGGCGATTATGACATTGAGGATAGATCGTAGAGAATAGTCGGAATATGTATTCATGTGGATGCAGCACAAAATAAGCAATTCACTGCATAAGTGCTACTTAATTACGGCTGAAATACTCAAAGAAACGGTGTTGTTCATTGTTTTAGTATCCTTGCCGACCTTGTAATCCAATCTATTAAGACTGAAATTGCTTGTAATGTTGTAGCCTCCGTCACTTCTTTTTTCCGCTTTGAAAGGAATAGATATCTTTCTAGAGGCGCCTTTTATTGTGAGCGTTCCATTAGCATAATATGAGCCTCCTTTAAAAGTGATATTGTCTGAACGAAAACTAATGGTAGGGTGAGCGGCGGCATTGAGGTATTTTTCATCTTTCACATCTTTATCGCGCATTGAATTGCCTGTATGAAAAGAGCTAGCAGGTACTGTAACATTTATACTACTTGCTGCGAGATTTTTCGAATCGAATTTTACAGTTCCCCGGATCTGATCGAAAGAGCCATCGCAAGTACCTGCCCAGTACTTGATGGAAAAGCTTGTTTTGCCGCTAACGACTTTGCTTGTTTGTGCTGAGAGTAAAAAACAACTCATCAATAAGATCAAAAAAATGCTCAACCTGTACATATTACAAATTTAGTCTTCAAAAAGCACAATAAAACTGCTCCTAAGTCGCTGTTTTATAAGGATGAACGCGGATAGAGATGATTTTTTTAGTTATTTTTGCAGCCGAATCCACTTTTTACAAATTATCTCAAAACATGACCGGCAGTCGGTAAAAAACCAATAGCCCATGAGGAAAGTTTACTTAGTAATTATTACAGCGTTATCATCACTTACTTGCACTACGATTTCGGCGCAGGTAGATAGTACCATTGGTACTAATGTATCAGGAGGCGCTACGAATAACTATAAGACGCTGGCACATGCACTTTGCGACGGACTACCCAGCGACAGGCAAAAAGCCAATGCCATATATAACTGGATAACTCACAACATAAAATATGATGTGAAGGCCCTGAAAAAGACAAGCCTGGAACCGGATAAGGTGGAGAAGGTATTGAAGAGGAGAAAGGCAGTTTGTGACGGATACTCGAAACTCTTTACTGCTCTTTGTGATGAAGCCGGGCTGAAGGCAGTAACCATAGATGGGTACGCCAAAGACTGGATGTTTGACAATGGCGACCAAATGTATATTCCCCGCCATGCGTGGAATGCAGTATATGTAGAAGGAAAGTGGCACCTGGTAGAAGCAACCTGGGGCGCCGGACACCTGACACAGGAGCCAGGCTGGTTTAAAAAACTATTCGGTGGAAAGAAAAACCCATTTGCGACCGGCAAGCTGAAATTCAAATTTGATTATGATCCTACACACTTCCTAATGGATCCGCTAACCTTCCGCAAGACGCACCTTCCGACTGACCCACTGTGGCAGCTTACTGATAGCATGATGCCTATAACGGTATTTGAAGCAGGCGACAGCGCAATAGATAAATTCAACTCAAAGTATAGTGTACTGGTAGAAAACCTGCCTGAACTGGACAGAATCAACAAACTGGATGAATGGAAACGTAGCCAGGAAACAGCAAAACGTATTACAGACTTCAACCCACGATTCAGGGTAGAGATGGCATTTAAGTATCATGCAGATGCGCTGGACTCGCTTTCGACTGCACTGGTGAATAAGAGCACGTCGTTCCAGGCTTTAGTATCTGCCAAAGACGAACTAAAAAAAGCTGAAAAGGAAATCGCAACACAGAAAAGCACTATCTCCACAGAATACTCTGTGTTGAAGAAAAAGAACAAAACCAAAAACCTGGACGCCAAAGAACACATACGCAAACTGACCAGCGACAATAAAAGCCAGATGGCCGCCTGCAAGTCGAGAATAAACTCGGCCAATAATAGATTTAAAGCTGTGGTGAACAAGGAAAAAGCTGCGGTGAAGAAAAACAACCTGCTGCTGACAGCAAAACCAGGTACTGCCGTGAAGCTGAAAGAAGAAGATGCAACTACGCCCGGCCTGATGACCATAGAGAGCGCCGTGGACAAAGGCAACGCCAGGATACAAGAACTGAAGCAAATAATAGACGACAAGAAAAAACTAATAGAGGCTACGCAGAAGCAAAATGACAAACGATTGGACTCGCTGGCACTGAGCTTCAGGGTGTGCGATTCTGCGCTGGTCAAGGAAACCATAGCCCGCCTGAACATGCATGATAACTATGATGATGAAGTGATAAAATGGAACAGCATAGTAAAGAAGACGAGACTCAACGACCTGGACACCCTGCAGAAGTACTTCTTTGCCGGATATGATTCTACATTGATCTACTACGAATCGGCCAGGGCATCGCATTGGGAACAATTGGAACAATACCGCAAGAATTTTAAAGAGATAGAAAAATACAAACGCAGGAATACGAAGAATACTGCCTTCCTTTCGCAGTATAACGCCATGGTGAACGAGTACAACAACAGCAACGAAGCTTACATGCAACTACTCAGTGATTTTGCCAGCTATATACAGGAGAACAAAAGCATCTTCACTAATGTAGTGAACCTATACAAACGCCAGGAGAAGCTAGTAGAATACATGAAAAAGTCGGAAGACACACGCAAGAAACTGGAAGAGGAAAATCTTGCAAAGAAAGAAGCCTTTGACAAGAAGGAAAATGAGAAACAACGCAACGCGATAAAAGCGACTACCAAGAAGATAGAAAAGGTACTTGCAGTAAAATAGGCAGTACCGAAAGACAGACAGGCGGGGAAATTCCCCGCCTTTTTCATTTTATGCATGAAGATCATCGGTGTAACTACCAGTGGATCAAGTTAAATTAAATATTATATTAATATTTATAACCGGTATTAAATTGCTATTGCGAAAAATTATAATAGTTTCTAACTTTATAGTAGCTCCCAAGAACCAGGGAATGTTGAATTAAAATCTTTTTTCTCACCAAAATATCACGCGTATGAAGAAGATCAGTATCGATCATTTCAACAACAGACACAACGAGTTGCTCCGGGCATTAAATTTCTATAAACAGGAAGTTGGCATATTGCGAGACAGACTGACTGAAATTGCCGGAAGAAATACTGCGAATGATGTATTGAAACAGGTGGAGCATTTTGAGAATCAATTCAGGATACAGTCGAACAACATTAACAAACTGAAGAATGACATCCGCGTAAGAGTGGTAAACAACGGCGTGATAGATGAGCGCCTGATGGCTAACCATGATATGCTGGAACAGTCGTTCGCATCTGAAGAAAGAGTAGTGAATGAGCTGAGGAACGAGTTCAATTCCTTTTCGGCTGAGTACATGTAGTATCTGAATGGATATAAAAAAGGGAGCTAATGGCTAGCTCCCTTTTTTATTTTAGTTTCTATATAAGCCTTATCGACTTCTTAAAGTCTTCAAATTCCTTGTCAGCACATTGGTTTTGAGTCTTTGATTGATGGCAGTTGAAATCATAGTAGAACCCGTTATGTTCAGCTTTTAACACCTTAAGCTCAACTTTCAGCGGATCGTCGATCTCAATGTGCTCAAACAAATATTCCCCATCGTATTCATAGAACTTGCATTCGCTTAAGAAATAAGTATCGTATCGTTTTACAACTTTAAAATCGTTCAAAACAAGCGAAGTTGCACTTTCAGTCATTTCCATCAACTCTTCAAAATTCCGATATCCCAAGTCTTCAAGTTCTTCACGAGGGGTTATATTGAGTGTAATAGTTGGCGAAAATATCCCTTTTAACTCGGGTGAATCTGTATAAAATTTAGTGGCGATACAAATAGGGTCACCTAACTCTTTCCAAATTTCCTCCGCCGATGAGTCGAGTCCCCTTCCAATGAATTGTTCACTCTTTAATTTACCAAAATCCCGGACTGCTATAAAACCCCAATCATTAGGCTTATGGAATAATATCCCGAGCTTTCTATTGACATAGATATTGTCGTGTACAGCTACCGCTTTTAAAGGGTCAATGACCAATCCAGCCAAAGCCAAACTTGTCAGTCTTAAAAATTCACGTCTACCGATACCCATCAGGACAAACATAATAAATCGAATCTAATTCTTACGTCACTTAGTTTTGCTTATCGAGATTGGTGATCATTGTGAAGAGCATTTTGGAGATACTCTCGAAGTTCTTTTTCAGTTCAGCGTGAATAGAATGGCAATGTCATTCTCAATTGCCAGGAAGCTAACCAGCGAGGCACATTCAAAGACCGAACGGCAGGCTGTAGTATAGAAAGTCTTCCGTTCCTTACTGCTGAATTTCGCGCTGCCTTCGGCAATGTTTAGCATAATGCTGAGGGCTGCTCTTCCTAATTGGTTCTTAGCGTAGCCAGGAATGCTCTTATTATTCTTTAGGTAGCGATAGATGGCCCGGTTGGTATTGAATGCTATTTTGTAGACTTCCAGTTTTTCATATGGAAACATGTTATATAGTTTTGATAAATGTAGAAATGCCTGACTCTTTATGTGGCTTTATGTGGATATGTGGAGCTTTTTGAGATTGATCTTTCTTACGGGGAAATCTTGAAATCTC
>DASPNB010000542.1:0-2922 GCA_035626755.1 Flavipsychrobacter sp. | reverse complement strand
GGATGACCGGCCTGTACGATGTTGAGATATCGGGCACCTGTCCGCCGATGATAACCAGCAGCTCTGCAAATGTGGTTGAGGATGTGAATAACACATGGGATGGCTCAGCAGGCACAGCATGGTCTGACCCGGACAACTGGAGCTGCGGAACCGTACCGATAGTAACTACGGACGTGCTGATACCTACAGGCCCGACCAATATGCCACTGGTAGATATACCGACAGCCATATGTAACAGCCTTACAATAGACCCATCAGCAAGTGTAATGTTTACAGGAACCAATAATGTGCTGGAACTGAAATCAAACATAACTAACAACGGAACATTTGACCCAAGTGCAGGCCGTATCATTCTTTCCGGTATCAGCGTACAAAATATACCGGCGGTTACCTATGGCAACCTGACCATTGATGGCGGAGGCCTGAAAATGCTGGATGGGAATGCTTCGGTAACAGGTATTCTGAACCTGGTAAATGGTCATGTGATATTAGCGGGCTATGACCTGACATTGGATGTACCGGTACAAACTTTGGGTGGCAGCGCCTCATCTTTCATTGTGACTAACGATACGGGGGAGGTAATAGGAAGAAATATGGGAGTAGGCGGTAATCCTGATGCTGCAACGTTCCATGTGGGCATTAATGCAACGTCTTATACGCCCATCATGCTGGAAAATCTTGGCACATCTGATGACTATAGCGTGAGGGTAATGCAAAATGTGTATGAAGACGGCTACGGAATTAGCCCTATAATGGTAAGCAACCCGGTTGTGAACCGCACCTGGATGGTGGATGAAGCAACAGACGGAGGGTCGATAGTGAATATGACCCCTTACTGGAATGCAGTTGACGAAATAAACGGCTTTGTGCAAAGCAATGTATATGTGGCCCATTATCTAAACAATATGTGGATAGGATATACTACCAGCTCCAGCACAGCGCCACCTGCAGGAACGTTTGGCTCATTATTCTCCGCGTTTGCTGACAGCATACAAATATTCTCTCCGTTTACCGTAGCGTCTACGGGTCAATGGCCACTGTCTTCTAAGCTAGACAAGATCGCAGCCATAAACGCAGGCAACAGAAACAGGATAGACTGGACTACGGCTTCAGAAACTGCCGGCGACCAATTTGAAATACAAAGAAGCGCCGATGGCAGGTCGTTTACCGGCATAGGAAATGCTTCGGCTAAAGGTTCAGCCTCAAGCTATACTCACTGGGATGCTTCGCCAATAAATGGCAAGAACTATTACCGCGTGAAAATGATGGATGTAACGGGCAAGGAGTTTTACACCAGCGTAGTTTCTGCAACTGTAAGCGGCAATGGTGCATTTAGTGTAAATGCCTATCCTAACCCTGTTAGCGGCGTACTTACAGTTATTGCAAATGGTGAAATGGGTAGTGATGCTTCGATAATAGTAACGGACGTTACCGGATCGGTGGTTAAAACCATCCCGGTAAAAGACAATATCTCTGAGATCAACATGAGCGACCTGGCCGGTGGTGTTTACTTTGTAAAATACAGTGACAAGGTACACCAGGAGACCATTAAAGTAAATAAGCAGTAATAAATGGATAGAGTAACCATTGAAAGCCTCCCGTTCACGGGGGGCTTTTTTGTTTGACCCTTTCGGGAAGAGTAGTTGACAAAAAAAAGAGCATTCTGTCCGACAGAATGCTCTTTTTGGTGCTATTATTTGTAAATGTATTGTTATGCTGCGGCTGCTGAATTTATAAATTTGAAACCAATACCATGAATGGTTTGCAGTTCTACCCCTTCCTGAGTCTTGATGTATTTGCGCACCTTGGTGATGAATACGTCCATGCTGCGACCAAGGAAGTAGTCATCTTTACCCCAGACATTGAGTAGTATTTCATCGCGCTTCAGTACACGGTTGGCATTCATGCACAGGTAACGGATGAGATCGGCCTCTCGCTGAGTGAGCTGGAATTCAGCGTTTTCGCTGCGCAGTATCAGATTGGTATAGTCGAAGTCAAGATCGCCGAGTCTGAACTCGGTGGGCGTATTATCTTCGTTCTTCTTTGTACGCCTTAAGAATACTTCAAGCCTGAGCAGGAGCTCCTGCATATTGAAGGGCTTAGTGATATAGTCATCGGCACCGCTGCGGAAACCGGCAACTTTGTCGTCATCCATATTCTTAGAAGTGAGCAATAAGATAGGAATGCCTTCATTTTTCTGGCGAATTTGAGTTGCCAGGTGCATACCATCTTTTTTCGGAAGTACGACATCAAGAAGACAGATGTCGAAATTGTGTTTCATAAACTGTTGCCATGCAGTTTCGCTATCAGTGCAATGAACAACATCAAAGCCATTTTTGCCGAGGCTTTCTTTTACTACATAGCTCAGTGTAGGATCATCCTCTACGAGCAATACTTTTGCTTTGTACTCAGGCATAAAAAATTGTTTTGTTTTTGAAATAATACAGCAAGATGCCATCGAGCTGTTTACCGTTTGTTGTTGTTGTTTTGTTTCGGAGGACAATGCGTTGTTAATTCATTGTAATCCGGATGTAAAAGTAGAGCTCGAATTGTTAAGTAGGTAATATAAGCTCTTAAGAATCCGTTAAAACCCGGTGCATTTAGCTATCTTTTAACAACTCGCGACGGGTTTTGAGATATGAAAGCTTCCCACGAGCTTGCCTTTTTGCCAGGGCTGACTCTTTTAGTGGTGGTGCCATCGCCAGCCTGGGGTATTTTACTCTGGTAATGGTAACAAAGCGCCACGGCAAGCGCATCGGTAGCATCCATGAAGCACGGATCTTCCTCAAAGCGGAGCGTATGCTGGAGCATTTTGAATACTTGTTCTTTGGTGGCATTACCGCGGCCGGTGATTGATTGCTTTACCTTACGCGGGGCATACTCTACGGCCCGGAGGCCGTGCATCATGGAAGCAGCAATAGC
>DASPNB010000541.1:0-17230 GCA_035626755.1 Flavipsychrobacter sp. | reverse complement strand
GTCCCCGACGAGAATAAGCTCCTGTACGAACCTGTAGCATCCCCTTACGCCAAGCGTATCGCAGGCGTTTATACTATGTATGACCGCGTAGCAGGCGTTGTTTCCGAAACATTGAAGTCCGGCCTTTTCCCTGTTGTCCTTTCTGGTGATCACAGTACCGCCGGCGGTACCATAGCGGGCATTAAAATGGCTAAGCCAAAGAACAGGCTGGGTGTTATCTGGATAGACGCTCACGCCGATATGCATACTCCGTATACTACCCCGTCGGGCAATATGCACGGCATGCCCCTGGCTATCTCCCTTGGTGAGGACAATCTCGACTCTAAAGTCCATAATCCCAACGCAGAAACCATCGACGTCTGGAACAAACTAAAAAACCTCGGCAAGATAAGTCCCAAAATAGATCCGCAAGACCTGGTCTTCATTGGTCTTCGCGATTTTGAAAAGGAAGAAGAATATCTCATCAAGAAGCACAACATAAAAGTGCTGCCGGTTCAGGAAGTAAGACGTAAAGGTGTTGAATACGTCGTTCGCCAGGCTTTAATGCACTTAAGTAACTGCGACGACATCTACGTTTCTTTCGATGTGGATAGCCTCGATAGTTCTATCTCTCGCGGAACGGGAACTCCGGTAAGCAATGGCCTCAAAGAAAGAGAGGCAGAAGATATGCTCGCGGCACTCATGCAGAATCACAAGATCCGTTGCTTCGAGATCACTGAAGTAAATCCAACCCTGGATAAAGAAAACCTGATGGCTGAAATTGCCTTCAACATACTGCAGCGCAGTGTCAACCTTTTGATGGTAAACTAATTTCATTAAATCAGCACGAGCTAAAAATCCCTCTTTGTGCATTGGCTTTGTGCGTGAGCGAAGGGGGTGGCCAGTGTGCAGGGCTTGTGAGTGTGCGGCCCGGGGATGTTTCCACTAATGCGAGGCTTACTGGAGAATGATCCTCATAGCGCGGCCTTTCCTGCTCTTGCCTTTATCGTCCACCAGCAGTATATCGTCTATATATGCAGTGTCGCCTTTCTTGGTGCGCTGGAATAAGCTACCCGATATGTTTTCTGTAAGCGTATTACCCGGGCAATACTCCGACAGCAGGTCAGTCAATATCATAAGAGTGCCTACAGAGTCTTCATACAGGTTACGCTCACCATAGGTAAACATAAAGCTATGAAACTGGAAAGGCTTACCCGATGAATCACGCGACGTCAGCCCTTGTTTCATCAATGAATCAAAGACGCGTTTAGAAACCCTTAAATCCACACCTGTCAGGTCCGACTTACCGAGATACACGGCAAAACCCGGAAACGTATTCTTCGGCTTTTTGTCCTTCTCATCTTTCCCGCTCTGTGCCCACACGCTCACCACCAGGAACAACCCGCTCATTATCAGGAAGAATTTGGTACTACGCTTCATGTCTTTAAAGTTACAGTAAACTTAAGCTTTCTTCAATAGCTTTTATTTTTGCTAATGCGTCTGCCTGCTTTTTACGCTCTGCGTCCAGTATTTCAGCCTTGGCATTCTGCACAAACCGCTCATTGCTTAGCTTTTTGTCAACGCTCTGTAAAAAACCTTTCAGGTATTCCAGGTCCTTCTGCATTTGCTCTTTTTGCGCCCCGCTGTCCATGGCCGCCAGCTTGGCTTCCAGGTATAGTTTGTCGGTCTGCACTACTATGGCTATGCTTCCCGCTTTGGCTTCTGTAGTGTAGTTCAGGCTTTCGGCATTCACCTGTCTTTCCAATATCGAGCCAATTTTTTCATAGAAACCCTTATTGCGGGTGTCTATATGCAGTTTTATGGTTTCTTTAGGCTTTATCTGGTTCTTGTTGCGGGTGTCACGTATAGCAGTGATCACCTCCTGCAGCAGCGCGCCTTGTTTCAGCACATCGGCATTCGGCGCACTCAGCACAGGTAGTTGCTTCGTTATAAGATCGTCACCCTCTTTACGCACAGCCAGTGTATGATACAGTTCTTCCGTAATGAACGGCAGGTATGGATGCAACAACTGTATCAGCTGCTCATATATAGCTATGGTCTTATCATAAACTTTCTTAGATATCGGCTGATCCTGCGCTGGCTTCACCCATTCCAGGTACCACGAACAGAAATCATTCCATATCAGGGAGTACAAAGTCTTCAGTCCTTCACTCAATCTGAAATCTTTCAACATAGCTTCCAGTTCCTCAGAAACTTCTGCTATCCTGTTCTCCATCCAACTGATGGCAAAGTCTGCATTGGCGTCATCCGCCTCGCCTACCCGTCCTTCCCAGCCTTTCACCAGCTTCATGGCATTCCACATCTTGTTGATGAAGAATTTACCCTGGTCTATTTGTCCTTCATCAAAAAGCAGATCATTACCCGCCGGCGATGAGATCATCACACTAAATCGCACCGCATCAGCACCATGGTCTTCTATCAGCTTCAGCAGGTCGGGCGAATTACCGAACTGCTTGCTCATCTTTCTCCCCTGCTTATCTCTTACTATACCTGTGAAGTAGACTTTATCAAAAGGTTTCTTGCCTTTAAATTCATAGCCCGCCATTATCATCCTGGCCACCCAGAAGAAGATAATTTCCGGTGCAGTCACGAGTGTATTGGTAGGATAGTAATACTCCAGTTCTTTATTATCAGGATTAGCATTCCAGTCAAATACTTCCATCGGCCACAGCCAGCTGCTGAACCAGGTATCCAATACGTCCTCGTCTTGCTTCAGTGCTGGGTTAGCGGCTGCAAACTCGGGTTTCTTCGCCTTATACTTTTCATAAGCCTGTGCTTCTGTCTCTGCCACATACATGCCACCCTCAGCATCATACCATGCAGGTATGCGCTGTCCCCACCATAGCTGGCGACTGATGCACCAATCCTTGATATTCTCCATCCAGTGACGGTACAGGTTTTTGAACTTAGAAGGATAAAATTGCACTTCCTCATCCATCACTGCAGCCAGCGCCGGTTGGGCCAGTTCCTGCATATTGCACCACCATTGCATAGAAAGGCGCGGCTCTATTACCGCATCTGTACGCTCCGAGTGGCCTACCTGGTTGGTGTAGTCCTCTATCTTTACCAGGTTGCCGCTTTCGCGCAGGTCTTCTTCTATTTTCTTACGCACTGCAAAGCGGTCTTCACCTATATACAGTTGCGCCGCCTCGCTCATAGTACCATCATCATTCAGTGTATCTACTACAGGCAGGTTATGTTTTATACCCAGGTTATAGTCATTCAGATCATGCGCAGGTGTCACCTTCAGCGCACCGGTACCAAATTCCTTATCTATATAATCGTCAAAGATGATCGGTATTTTCCTGTTGATAAGCGGCACAAAGCAATACTTCCCTTTCAGGTGGGCATAGCGCTCATCTTCAGGGTGAACGCAGATAGCAGTATCACCCAGTATGGTTTCCGGGCGCACTGTCGCGATCGTTATATATTCTTCCGCATCACCTTCCAGCTTATACTGTACATAATACAGCTTCGAATTGCTTTGCTTAAAGATCACTTCTTCATCACTCAGCGCCGTCTTCGCTTTCGGGTCCCAGTTGATCATCTTCACGCCGCGGTAGATATAGCCTTTTTCATACAGCTCATTAAACACGCGCATTACTGCCGTGTAGTAATGATCATCCATAGTAAAGTTCACCCTGTCCCAATCCAGCGCACAACCCAGCTTCTTCAGTTGCTGTAGTATAATGCCGCCATACTTCTCTTTCCACTCCCAGGCATGTTTCAGAAACTCGTCGCGGCTCAGGTCTTTTTTATCTATTCCCTGTTCGCGCAGCATACCTACCACCTTAGCCTCTGTTGCTATCGATGCGTGATCGGTACCTGGCACCCAGAGTGCATTATAGCCCTGCATCTTTGCACGGCGTATCAGTATATCCTGTACAGTATTATTCAGGGCATGTCCCATATGGAGCACACCGGTCACATTCGGCGGAGGTATGACTATCGTATAAGCGGGGCGCTCATCGGGTTCCGAATGAAAATATCCTTGCTTATTCCAATGTTCGTACCATTGCTGTTCAGCTTCCTGGTGCTGAAAATTCTTACTTAATTCCATTTTATTCCTCTGAATTTACCGTAGGGACAGCAAATATAAGCCGTCGAAGCCGTTCCCCGAAAGGCCAGAAAAACTTAAACGCTCCTCCTGGCAGGGAGGAGACAGAATTTGCTGCTTGTCAGCAAATTCAGAGGAGGGAAACGCAGCTACCAATCCGCTCGCCCAAACCAAATACCGACTCCCCTCCTCGCAGGGAGGGGTGGCCGAGGCACGAGGCCGGGGTGGGTCCCACATGCGACCAAGCCCTGTGCGCCGCCGGGCCGGGGAGGTCCGCAGCATTGAGTCCTTTTGCCGCCAGCCGGCAAATTCATAGGAGGGAACACAGCAAACAGTCCGCTCGCCCAATTTGTCCCCCTTTAGGGGATAGGGGCCTAAGTAGGCAACCGAGCCACCCCCCAAACCAAGAGTGCCCCTTTAGGGGGCTAGGGGGTTTCATTTATAAAATATTTACCTATTTTTAGCAGATTCAATTTTTAATAATGCGTAGATCATTACTCCTAACTGCTATTTTGCTCATCCAGGCTGCAGCACAATCATTCGCTGCTCCTTATGTATGGTCAACAGACATAGCACCTATACTGTTTAATAATTGCGTGAGTTGCCACCGCACTGGCGGTATCGCTCCCATGCCTTTCACCACTTTTGCCGAGGCGGACGCTTTCAAATTCCAGATAAAGCACGCGGTGGAAGACAAACACATGCCGCCCTGGCCTCCCGATCCTGCTTACAGCCGCCTCGCTCACGAGCGCTTACTCTCCCAGGCCGAGATCGATAAGATCGTTAGCTGGGTAGATAGCGGTGCGCTCTCTGGGGTGATCACCCAGGCGCCTCCGGTACCTGTATTCTCCAACAACGGCGATATACCGGGCACAGCAGATCTTACTATCACTATACCAACCTACACCTCCACAGCGCTCAACAGCGATGTATACCAATGCTTCGTTATACCCAGCGGACAATCTGCCAGCAAATTCATATCTGCTTTCGAGGCCATCCCCGGCAACAGGGATATCGTTCACCACGTTTTGGTTTATGCCGATACCACGGCCGCACACACTTGCCAGCAACTGGATAATGCCGACCCCAATCCCGGCTACACCAGCTTCGGTGGCGTGGGCGAAGGCAGCGCTATGCTCCTCGGTGGCTGGGTGCCCGGTACTGCGCCGATGGTGTACCCTGACAATTTCGGTGTGAAGCTTTATGCAAATGCCGACATCGTGGTGCAGATACACTACCCCGCTGGTTCTTCCGGCTACCAGGATAGCACCAAAGTCCGCTTCTTCTTCGATCAGACTGTTACCCGCGAGGTTTATATTACTCCCGTGCTCAATCACGAGACTAATATCAATACGCCGCTCTCTATTCTGCCCAATACTACGCAGGACTATTACGAGCAGTTCACGGCGCCTTTCAATGCCTCTCTGCTCGGCGTAGCCCCGCACATGCACCTCATAGGCCGCAGCATCAATGCCTACGGCGTTACTACTTCGCTCGATACACAGAAGTATATCAATATCCCCGACTGGCATTTCCATTGGCAGGGATTCTATATGTTCCCAAAGATCAAAAAGCTGGCGGCAGGTACTACGCTGTACTCCGAGGCCCACTTCGACAATACCATGCAGAATCCATTCCAGCCCAACAACCCCCCGCAGCTGGTAACCGCCGGCGAGGCTACTACCGACGAGATGATGCTCACCTACATCATCTGGGCCATGTACGCCAATGGCGACGAAACTATCGTAATCGATTCTGAATTTGTAGCCCTGCAGTCGCCATACACCTACTACAAAGAGGAAGAACTCCTGGAGCCCTATCCCAACCCCGCTTCACACGAGCTGATGGTCAAGAGCCATTTTTCCAAAGAAACAACGGGCACCCTTGAGCTGGTAAGCATAGATGGCAAACTCGTACAGCAGTTCGCAGCCAACCACAAATTCAAACAAGGATATAACGTCACCTCTTATTCAGTAAGCTCCATAGCCTCCGGCTCCTACCTGCTCCGGCTACGAACACCGAGCCAGGTACTGACACAGAAGGTGCTGATACAACATTAGAAAAAGCGGGCCTCGAGCCCGCTTTTGTATTTACAGAGCAATTTGAATGTGCATATCTTCTTCGGTAGTCTCAATATGTTGAACTGTTGATGTCTTAATTTTATATACTTAGAACTAGCTAGGAACGATCCAATGGCACAAAGATTAAGCAGATACGCAAAAAAGGTAAAACCCCTAAAGGATAAAAAGAACTTTCATTATTATTTAAGGAGGTTATTCCGCCCCGAGTTCTCAAACTATGTCGGGTTAATTTCAACCGTAATATTAGGCGCGTGGTCACTATACCTTACAATAAAAATGGAAGACATTACTAGATGAGGCAATTAGGCCCTTTAGGCGACTTGATTCCAAATAAGAATATAGACGAATTCTACAATGCGGCGCTAAACAATGTTCTACAGGCTAGACTAGTATATATAAAGGCGACCGCTTTGGGAATTAGCGACGACACCTCAAATATTGGCTTAAATTCCTATTCTGAGGTAATAAATAGCATAATTTCTCTCAGAGATACTGTCTTAAAAAGCCTAGAGCCGGAAAGAACCAAATTACTAAGCTCAATTGCCGAAGGGAAGGAAAATCTGGAGAATTTCGCAAAAGCTATGAACGACCGGGAAGAAGAATTAAGAAAAGAATAAGACTCACGGCTCGCAACTAATCGCTATGCAATTCATAAGGAACCAAAAACTGATCAACAGACTTTTCCCCTCTCGTCCTCGTTTGCAACGAGGATGCTCGGGAAAGGCGTTTGTAACGCCATACAAAACAACCCGGTCAATCCATTAATCCCCCCAAATCCCGGTTCAGGCGATGTTACCCCAAGTTTGCAGCCCGGCCAACGTGCAATTTCAAAAATCCCACCAATTCCAAAAATTCCAGTTCAGACAACAACCCGGTCAATCCCTTAATCCCCCCAAATCCCGGTTCAGACGATGTTACCCCAAGTTTGCAGCCCGGCCAACGTGCGTCAGCGAACTTGCGCCACACACATACCAAAAGCAATTTCAAAAATTCCACCAATCCCAAAAATCCCAGTTCAGACAACAAAAAAACTTTTCCACAAAACCAATTTTCTGGAAAACTTTTTTTGGATTCGCCCTCCATGCCGTACTAACTTTACAAAAGAAACTGACCAGTCAACTAATAAACTGGTCAACTAATTAACTAGAACCCTATGTACTCTTCTAATCACGAACGCTATCAGTTCGCAGAGCAGCTGTATAGCCTTACAGACAAGACAATTCCCGAGATCGCAGAGCTGACCGGCATTCCTAGAACCACGCTTTACGAGCGCGCACGTAAATACAGCTGGACTACCCAGAAGCGGGCCGTCCGCCGCTCTCCTATTGTTATAGTGGAAGAAATGTACCGCGAACTGTCAGAGCTCAACTCAAAGATCAGCAGGCGTCCCGAAAAGCAGCGCATAGCCACCCGCGAGGAAGCAGAGCTGAGAAGGAAAATACTCGCCTCCATTGCTGCTATCAAGAAATACCCCACTCATGCCGAGGTGAACATGATCATGCAAAGCCTTAAAAAGTATATCAAAAGCTCTAGCTCCCGCCACGAAGAATTTTCTAAACTGGTTGATGCGTTCATGTGTCATCGGGATATCTACGGCTTTGCATCCTTCCTGCCCGAGCACGGCGTTGACCTAAACATGCCTGCAGAGCAGGATATTGATCTCATATTCGGTAGCCGCGAACTGGAGATCGAAGAATCTCCCTACAACTACGATGACCCGCTAGACTTTCATCAGCTGGACCGCGGCGCTGCAATCAATAAAAGAACGGACATAGAAGATGCACACTTATTAGACGAAGAACCCGGTGAAACCCCGCCCACAGCCCATTCCGGCACATAACACGCATGCTGCCAACTCCGTACTACGCCGTACACACACCGTACAAGTCCGTACAGACATCGTACAAATCCATACACACACCATCCAAACCCATACAGACACCGTACACCACCGTACACTCTAAAAGTAAAAGCAAAAGACTCCCCTCCTGTTTTTAGGAGGGGTGGCCGCCCTTCGCGGCCGGGGTGGTCAACACAGCGACCGGGCTAATTAAGCTACCAATCCCCCGCCCAAACCTGATTGAGTCATTAAGTCATCCCGCCATTGAGAATTGAATTAAAACCCATTCATCTTATAATCCGCCATCACTACCTTCAGGTTCGCGGACTCATTAAGCTCCGTCACCTGCATACTGCTCTCTATCACATCGTTCTTATAAAAATTGGCTTCCATCAGCATACCGTTCATGCCTCTCACATTCCTGAAGTATCCCGCCATCGGTCCGCGCTGGTTGGCCTGGGCTATATTCACAGGTATCTTGGGGCTGATATACATTTCAGTCCGGGTATTGTCTTCTTTGTCCTCGCAGATGTATTCCTCGCAGAGGTATCCCTGTATGGTCTTTGTCTTGCCTGTTTTCCTGCAGTTGTTGTCACCCTTCACCTCACCGCTCTGCATACGCCCTTCACGCTTTGCAATAGCATCACCGCTCATAAAGGCATTGATGTTGATAGCCATACCCGTCTTTTTCTTCACGTCCAGCATCAGCATCGTATTGCTTTTCACAGCATACACCATCAGCATTTCATCTTTTTTCTTATCATCAGCCATGCTCGTGGCCAGGTTGGCATTGCTAAGATTGATGAAGTACTTCATATTGCTCACATCTTTTTTCTGCCCTTTCTTATAGCTCGTTATCTGCATATTCAGCGAGAGCGGGAACGTATATTCCGGGTCCATTTTTGCATTCAGCACCTTTCCCTGCATCCATTCATTATACTTCTCCATTCCCGGTTCGCCGTGCTTTTTTCCTGGTCGTCGTGGATCTTATCTCTCACCTGGCCCCTCTGCCCGAAGGCGGTAATGGCAACTAATAAAAAAACGGGTAACAATAACTTTTTCATATGCATCGTTTTTTGAAGAAATAAAGTGGGATCGCTCATTAAAATTAACGAAATATTATCCGCCAACTATGCCGCAAATGTGGTATTTATGTAAACAGGTGAACCAGTGCATCTTAGGAGTGCAAAGCACTCTAATTGGACAGTAATTAGTATTTTCAGGCATAGAATAACATGGACAGAAAAGAGATCAAAAGAAGAATCCGGTATTACCTGCAGTATTTCCCCTTTACCCTCAATACCCTGCTTTGCGGGCTCGCGGTTTTCTTTGCTTTCAAGCTGCTGTATAAGCCTATCAACCCTAAGAAAGGCGACATCTCCCCTTTTCTGCCCTTTATCCTGCTGATGGCTAAAATGGCTTTCTGGTTTGTAACGGGGCTTATTCTTCTTTCACTACTCAGCACTGTTGCCTCGTGGATTTACTTCATGTACCTGGATGGCAAACGGAAGTCGGGGCTGGAGGTTGAGTTTACCATGGAGACCGTAAAGGGAAAGAAGAACAAGCTTTTCCTCAACGCCATGGTGAAGGGTATCTTTCGTCCCCTGCTGGGATTTGTAAAGGGCCGCCTCTTTTATGATAATTACGAAATGACTGACCGCTTCAGCCTGCTATCCAACAAGCTGAAAGAACGCAGCTGGCAACGTGCAGCCATTGTTGGAAGGTCGAGGTTGGAGCTGCCGGATATAAAGGAGTATCAGCTAAAGGGTGGCTTTGTTTATTTCCAGGATATGCTGCATATCTTCTCGCTGGCTGTAGCGCAACCGATCTCGGGACATTTTTATCAACCGCCCGTGCTGGCTGAAGATGATGACCGTGAGGTATACCCCAAGAAGACCGAGCAGATGGATGTGCGCATAGAGCAGATGCGCCGTGTAGAGGGTGAGCCGCTTAGCTACAAGGACTTTGAGGCAGGTGACGATGTGCGCCGTATAGTATGGAAGGTATATGCCAAAAACCGTGAGCTGGTGGTGCGCATACCCGAGATGTTTGAGCCATATGCATCGCACCTGTATTTCTATGCTTCCTTTCATGCAGCGGTGAAAGCTGCCTGGCTGAACGAGGGCTACCTGAAGGAAATGCTCAACTACTACAAGAACTACGTGTGGACGGTGTATGATACCCTCTCAAAAAAAGAATGGGAAATGCGCTATATGCCCGACCAGACCTTAACCGTACCCGAACACCTTACAGAAGCTGAGAAAAGCGCGCGTATCATCAGCAACAGCAGCTGGCATGCGGATAAGTCGGTAGCTATGTATTTTAAGCCAAAACAGGGTGCTGTGCTGTGCATCTCTTCATTGGTTGACCCCGAAGAGCTACGTAATGTTATCAGCCAGTGTGATGCGTCTACTGTAGTATACTTCGTAAAGGTTTCCCGTGTCTTCCGCCATTTTGTAGCCTGGAACTGGGTGAAGCGCCTGATCTTCCTGCCACCTAAGGACAGACTTTCTAAACTGCGGGGCACCTGGGTGTTCTCGCCTATCAGGCTGCAGATACAGAGAAGGGAAAAGGAAATAGAGAGTATACTGGCTGATAGTAGCGTTATTGTGGGGGTGTTATAGGACCTCACCCCGGCCCTCTCCATAAATGGAGAGGGAGACATTGTGTGTGTGCCTGTGTTGGAGTGTTGTGCTAATCTGTAGGCTGTTATCCACTATTTGGCTGCATCGAGAATGCTCGGCAGAACATGGTTCGACTACGCTCACCACGACACTATTCAACATTTTGATCTTCTGGATGATGTTGAAGCTGTAATACACTATTTGGCGACATCAAGAATGCTCGGCTGAACATAGTTCGACTACGCTCACCATGACACTATTCGACTTTTTAATTTGAGACTCGGCTCGCCTCGGCAACAATTTTTACTTATTGTGGTTCAGTTGGTTTAGTAGGTGCTACGTTCTTTTTGTTCCACTTGATGGCGTAGCCGAGGTACATGTTGAAGTCGAAGACGGCGGTTTTTTCTCCTTTGCCGAAGCCCGCAATGCTGTAGGGGGCCAGTTCTTTAAATGACTTGGGATTGATAATGAATTTTGCCCTGATATTGTAGCCGGCGAAGAGGCCTCCTATCAATTCAACACGCATACCGCCTGTTATTTCCAGCCAGTGGGCTGTGAGCCTGGTGCCGGGTATTACTCCACCGCTATTGCCGAAGTATTGGTTCTCTATAGTATAGACGGCATCGCTGCGCTTGATGAAACCCATACCATAGCGCAAGCCTATGAAGACCATATCCCAGTCGGAAGCGCTCATACGCTGCAGCATAGATTTCTGAAAACCTACACGAAAGAAGCTATTAGAGCTGGTGTATTGTAAGGTGGGCACGGTATAGTCTACTTTAGCATTACCGAAGCCCACTTCAAGTGCGAGGTAGATATCTTTAGGTAAAGAGTAATCGAAAGCAATTTCATAAGACTTCTTAGCACCGGTGAAGGAATTGAGCACGGGTTGAAAAAAGTCGATACCGACAGAGAAACGATTCTGCGTAACCACTATTTTCTTTTCAGCAGTACTATCCTCATCGTCCTGCGAAAAGGCGATCACCGGCAGACACAGCAGCGCCAGGCAACTAGTAATATATCTTAATATGCTGGGTACTTGCATTGTTGTCTACACTGGAATTAATAAGACTGATTGAATCAATACTATGGTATGTGGTCTTAACAGAGTTAAGCGTATAATAGTAAACATAACCACAGGCGTTGGAGATAAAATTCAGCTCCTTGCTGTGATAAAAAGTAATAGTATCTATTTGCTCAACAGTGGTGAAGCTATCAGGAGCAAGATACCAGCGCGTACTATCAATAAATGGAGACAGAAGTGCGGAAAAATTATCAGTAGAACCGGGCTGCTGCATTAAAGGAGTATCAACACAAGCAAAAGTGGGATAAGGCAAAGTCGTATCGACACTGGTGGTATCTACCATCCTGAAAGTGCCGAGCGCCACATTTACCAGCTTAGGCTCATAACAGGGAGAGCGCTGCTGTGTGCAGGAAGCAAGTGCAAGCAGTAACAGTACCAGAAAGAAAGATGCAAAATGGAATGCCCTCTTAGTCATTCAGTGTAGCAAGTATTTTATCTATTTCCCCTATCACGGTATCTATCTGTTTGTTCATGGCGAGCTTGCCATTGTTGTCAAGGACATTTTTGCCCAGCTGGATAGCCATCATATTCTCCTCCAGCAATTCAAATTTTTTGTTGAGTTGCTCTATCGACTTTAGCTGTTCGCTGATGGTCTTCTTCAGCTGTTTATTCTCAGCCTGTAGTTCTGCGTACTTTTTAAGCAGCAGATCAAGCTTTTCGGTCAATATCTGTAGCGCCTGCATTATTCGCGAATTTGAGCCTGGAGTTTATTTTTATATGCACCCATCAGCTGTTGCATCAGCTGTTCTATCTCGGCATCTGTTAAGGTACGATCCTGCAGCTGAAAAGTATAGTTAAGCGCATAAGATTTTTTGCCTGCCCCCAGTTTTTCGCTTTCAAATACATCGAAAAGACCGAATGACTGCAAAGAGTCCAGCTTCAGCTGCCGGGTCACCTTTTCTACCTCACTGTAAGGAACCTGCTTGTCCAGCACGATAGCGATATCGCGCTGCACGGCAGGAAACTTAGGCACCTCTGTATATTTTATCTTAGAGGCTGCGGCTGCTTTCTGCCAGGTCTCCGCATTGATGACAGCATGATAGACATCCTGTTTCAGATCGAAGTCCTTCAGCTTCTTAGCATCAACTGCCGATATGGTGCAGATAGGCTGGTTCTTCCATTTCCAAACCTGCTCATTACCTTCCCGGGCAACTACTGCATTATCAATACCACTCTGAGCCAGCAGATTCTGAACAACACCTTTGAGATAAAACAGGTCAGCTTTTACCGCTTTACTATTCCACTGAGCCTGCTGCACATTTCCGGTGATCCATAAAGCCAGTTGCTGGTTCTCGATGTAGTTTCCTTCTGCTTGCGTATAAATTTTGCCAAATTCAAACAACAGCAGGTCCTGGTTCTTACGATTGTAGTTGTAAAGTATTACCTCGAGACCGGACTCCAACATAGCCGGCCGCATGATGTCCAACTCAGAACTTAAGCTATTGAGCATGCGAACCAGGTCGGTACGGTCGGGATAATACTTACTATTTACGATTGAATTAGTGACTATTTCCTGGAAGCCCATGCCGCAGAGCAATGAAGATATTTTCTGCCTCGCAGCACGGCTATTGGGAACAGTTTTAGTTAAAGCAATATTTAACCTGCCATCCATCTCAATATTATCCAGGCCATCGATACGCAGAATTTCTTCCACTATATCAGCGGGCTGTAATACATCGATCTTGTTAGATGGTACCCTGACAATTAAACCATTTGCATCTTCACTTTCGATCTCAAAATCGAGTGCCTTTAATATTTCCTGTATGGCTGCAGGTTCATATTTCTTACCACTCAGTTTGCAGATGTAACTGTAGCTCACATCTATCATCACCGGCTCAAACTTTTTAGGATAGTTATCTACAACATCCGAAGCGATAGTACCACCTGCGATCTCGCAAATCAATGCAGCAGCACGATTCAAAGCAGTGTAGACATTATTCATGTCCACACCCTTCTCAAAATGCGTAGCTGCATCGGTGCGCAGGCCATGATGCATGGATGTGCGACGCACGTGCATCTTATCGAAGTAAGCACTCTCTAAGAAAATGTTTATTGTAGCATCAGACACACCACTGTGTAAGCCTCCAAACACACCGCCAATTGCAACAGGACCTTCAGCATCGCATATCATAAGATCATTGTCGTTGAGCTTGTATTCTTTTTCGTCGAGACCTTTGAACACTGTTCCTGCAGGAAGAAAGCGAACATTGATGGTGCTGCCTTTTATTCTATCAGCATCAAATGCATGCAGCGGCTGACCGTATTCGTGCAATACAAAATTTGTGATGTCTACAATGTTGTTGATAGAACGGACGCCGATAGTATTCAATCGTTGCTGCAACCAATCGGGAGAAGGAGCAACCTTCACGCCAGCGATACTAATACCCATGTAACGAGGGCAGGCATCAGGAGCATCTATATTCACTTTTACTGAAACAGATTGCTGTGCAGCAGATGAAATATTCGATTGTGGCAGTTGTACATGATATTTGCTTCCACGATGATGCGTGAGATAAGCACATACATCGCGGGCAACACCGATGTGACTCATTGCATCGCTGCGATTGGGTGTAAGACCAATGTGTATAGCTTGATCTGCATCTGCTATGTTGAAATATTTTTTTGCAGGAGTACCGATGGGTGCATCAGCAGGCAGGATCATGATACCTGCGTGGCTGTTGCCGAGGCCTATTTCATCTTCGGCACATATCATACCCGAGCTTTCCTCGCCGCGTATTTTGGCCTTCTTGATCAGGAAAGAGTCACCTTCGGTGGGATGCACTGTAGCGCCTACGGGAGCGAATACAATACGCTGTCCGGCAGCGACATTCGGGGCTCCGCAGACTACCTGCACGGCCTCACCGTTTCCTGTATTTACTGTAGTGATACTTAGCTTATCGGCATTGGGGTGTTTGCCGCAAGTCACAACCTCTGCTATTATAAGGCCTTCCAGGCTACCCTTTACTGCCTCAACTGCTTCGGTTCCTTCTACTTCCAGTCCAATGGAAGTCAGGATATTGCTCAAATCATCTATACTCAGGGCCTCCGGCAGGTAAGAAAGCAACCATTGGTAAGAAATTGTCATCTAAAACTTCAAATTTTTGTAAAGATAGCCTAAGCATTATAGCAAATCGCATCCTTTAAAAAAAATGAGACTTGCAAGGATTTATCCCCATTGCAATGTGAATTGCCTGTGAATTGGTGTTTTTATCGGACCTTTGTTGTGGATAAAACCGGCCTAGTTCAGGATATATGTCAATAAGGGTTGTAAAAGCTGTTAATGCCCTAGTTAAAAATTTAGTTAGGGGAAACTATTGCACTTCAATTTTGAGAACATACATTCGTCTCAGAGCAGTTCGCTTTCATCTTTCCGTAACATTTAGTTAATAATAAGGAAATACCTGAGATTGTTTTGTGAGAAGGACTTGTGACGGTGAAAAAACGGTTGGGAGAGCTATCGCCGCTACGGAAGAATAATTAAAATTGACTGTACTTTTTAACCTCATTGACATAAATGGCTGTAAACATTAAAAAAGAATTTGGTAACGCCAGGAACAGAAAACCAGACCTAAGCACCCTCGTTTACGGAAAAATACCACCCCAGGCGCCCGAGCTGGAAGAAGCTGTGCTCGGAGCCATAATGCTTGAAAAAGATAAGCTTGCAGAAGTACTGGAGATCATCCAGAGCCCCGACTGTTTCTATGTAGATGCCAACCAGAAAATATATGCCGGTATCAGGAGACTTTTTGATAAGGGTATGCCCGTGGATCTGCTGACCGTGACAGAGGAAATGCGCAAGACCAACGAGCTGGAAATAGTTGGCGGCGCCTACTACCTGACCAAGCTTACGATGAGCGTAGTATCGAGCGCGCACGTGGAAGCCCACGCCAGGATAGTGATGGAGAAATTCATACAGAGGGAGCTGATACGCATCTCGGGCATAGTGATAGGCGATGCCTATGAAGACAGCACGGATGTGTTTGACCTGCTGGACAAGGCTGAATCGAACCTGTACGAGATCACGGATAAGCACCTTAGGAAGAATTTTAAGAGCCTGAAAGAGGTATTGGTAAAGACCGTTCACGAGATAGAAGAAGCAAAGAATAAGAAGGATGATCTGACGGGCGTGCCGTCATCGTTCGTTCCCCTGGATAAGCTGACCTCGGGCTGGCAAAAGACCGACCTGATCATTTTGGCTGCCCGTCCTGCCGTGGGTAAGACCGCTTTTTGTCTTAACCTGGCGATGAATGCGGCCATGCACCCGGGTAAGCCTTACCCTGTGGCCTTCTTCTCGCTGGAAATGGGTGCGGGTCAGCTGGTAAAAAGGATGCTGGCAGCCGTGACAGAAGTGAGCATGGATGCCATAACCAAGGGACGTATGCAGGAGCATGAGTTCGTGCAGATGACACAGAGAATGAACAAACTGGCAGCGGCACCGATCTTCCTGGATGACCAGGCGGCTCTGAACATTTTTGAGCTTCGCGCGAAGGCAAGGCGATTGAAGCAAAAGCATGACATTCAACTTATTATAATAGACTACTTGCAGTTGATGCAAGCCAGTATTAACCATGGCGGCAACCGTGAGCAGGAAATTTCTAAGATATCCCGCGACCTGAAGGCGCTGGCTAAGGAACTGGAAATACCCATCATCGCCCTGTCGCAGCTGAACCGTGGTGTGGAGTCAAGGAAGGAATCGAAGGTGCCGCAGCTGAGTGACCTCCGTGAATCGGGAGCGATAGAACAGGATGCGGATATGGTAATGTTCCTGTACAGGCCGGAGTATTATGGCATTAACAACGATGAAATGGGCCAGGCTATAGAGGGCGAAACCCATATACATGTAGCCAAGCACCGTAATGGTAGCACAGACACCGTAAAAGTGAGGTTTATAAAGGAATACCAGAAGTTCGTAGATCTGCCGGATGATAATTTTGGCGGGAATTTCGGATCAGGATTTACGCCATTTAATGACAATCCGCAGGCAGGTATACGCAGGGACGCCAGTGAATTCGGAGGGTCTAAGATGTTTGTGCCCGGAGGCTTCCAGACACTGCCGTCGAAGGCGAATGATTTTAGCTATGATGACGATGATGACCAGCAGCCACCGTTCAAAAAGCCGGGATCAAGTGCGCAAAACGATGAAGAACCACCATTTTAATAAGCTTACTAATTTCCATATATGCCGCTCCCCCAGGGAGCGGCTTTTTTATGACATATATCACCACCAGCACTGACCACGACCAGCTTACGATCATAGTGTCTGAGCGATATTTGTAAAAAATAGTGATGTCTTTATTTGTAAAGTACCTTCTTGCATGGCTCCCTATGATGATCATCGCAATAGGCAACGGAGCACTGAGAGAATTTGTATATAAAAGGTTTGTAGGTGAATTAGCTGCCCACCGAATATCAACCTTTACACTTATAGCCTGCTGAAGGGCAGACTGTGGGCGCTGATTCCGGCGTTCACCCTAATTGCGCCCTATATCTTCTACAAGCTGCGGGACTTGTGAGAGCCGCAGTTATAGGCCACTACCCAATAGC
>DASPNB010000540.1:0-3579 GCA_035626755.1 Flavipsychrobacter sp. | reverse complement strand
TGAAAGAAGCAATGACAAGTACTAATACGAGTATGGCATACATAGCCCATTTCTCGGTATTGATCACCATGTACAGAGTGCGGTTTTGCTCGTAACGGGTTTCTACTTTATACGTATTCCCTGTAATTTTTTGTATTTCTGCCTTTACCTTATCGGGGTTGGCGCCTTCTTTCAGCTTGATTTCTATAGTTGAATATTTGCCCTCAGTTTGTATCAGTTGCTGCACCAGCGGCAGTGGGGCAATAATGTACCTTTGGTCAAATTCATCCATTACTTTGAACTCACCCGCGGGTTTCAAATATAAACTCGTAAAAGCCGAGGTAGGGTTCAGGCTTGGATTGGTGTTTTTTACATTCGGATAGTGGACTGTGATTGTATTCATGCCCTGGCCCACTTCCATCCCCATCTGTTCCATTATTAGGCCGCCAACTATTGCCCCCGGCTCTCCCTGCATATTTAGCGACTTTTCGCCTGCTACTATATAAGGACGGAAATCATTTACTTCAAAGAAGGCATTATCCACTCCCTTTATCGATATCACCTGGTTGTCCTGCCCTTCATTGTTCATCAGCACATTGTCTTCTATGGTAGTACTGAGCTGACTTATTCCGGTGACATTCTTCAGCCGCTGCATTTGCTGCTCTTCGAGTGAAAAGAACTTTCCCTTTGCAGCAACCATTCTTATGTCAGGGTAAAATGCCTTGTAGCGGTCTTTGATCACCAGGCCTAGTCCGTTGAATACAGAAAAGAGTATTACCATAGCACAGGCCGAAACCGCGATGGCTATCATACTTATCCGCGATAGCAGCGGCACCGCGTTGGCACCTCTTTTGCCCCGCAGGTAACGCATCATTATTTGGCGGCTAAGCATGCTGCTCATTGGCTATTGTTCGGGCTCTGAAGTGCCGGGTTTCTTCTCCTCGTTTATTTTCTTGAAGAGTTCTTCCATCTTGTATACATAGTCAAGCGTATCATCGCCAAAGAATGTTAGTTCAGGCACGCGTCGCAGCTGGTTCTTTACTCTCAGGCCCAATAGTTTTCTCCATTCGCCTGTGCGCTCTTTTATCTCGTGCAGCAGCTTTGCCTCGTCTTTTATCTGGAAAAAGCTCAGGTATACCCTGGCTTCCATCAGGTCAGGCGTTACCTGTACCTTAGAGACTGACACCATACCTCCATCTATTACATTAACCCCTTCCCGCTGAAAAATGCTGCTCATTTCTTCCAATATCAGCTTCCCAACCTGCTTCTGCCTTTTACTTTCTTCCATTTCACATATTTGATCGGCTGTAAAGTTAGGTAAAAGCGCCTGTTTCCCTCAGTTGGCCGAATGCTCATTCAATAATATTTTTTAAATTCGCCGTTCAAACACTTTGATAATGAGGAGATATTCCTTGGGCTTAGGCATTGTGGCGCTCACTTTTTTTACTTCTTGTGAAGAGATAGGTCCTACCATTAATTTTGAGCCTGCTATTTCCGACCCCAGCGATACCAGCTATATTGTCACCCCTGCTCCGGCGGCAAAAGATAGAAATGTATATGTAGAAGAGTTTACCGGAGTTTCCTGCCCCAATTGCCCCGCGGGTCATCAAATTATTACATCGCTTAAGGGACAGTATGGCGACAGGATAGTTTCCGTGGGCCTGTACAAAGAAGGCCTGAACCTTACAAAGCCGGTTGAAGAAAACTCAGTGGTATATACCGAAGATGATTTTCGGTCGCCTATGGCTAATAACATAGACAATACTATTTACAGCGGCCTCGCCAGCAGCCTGCCTATTGCCGGTATAGATAGAGTAGTACATGGTGGCAGCATTCTCTTACAACGGCAAGCCTGGGTGTCTACGATAGAAAGCCGCCTGGCAGTATCTTCTCCCGTCAATATAGGTGTAGTTTCTACCTACAACGATGCAGATAGCACCCTTAAGGTAAAGATCACAGCCACCTTCACCTCGGTGGTAAACGAAAAAGTGTACCTGACAGCGGGTATTGTGCAGGATAGCATCACAGATGCACAGGAAGATGGATTGAATATTTTAGAAAACTACCAGCACAATCACGTATTCCGTGGCCTTATCAGTGGCAATGTCAACGGCATTGAACTGCCCTTTGTCAACTTTTATGAAGCGGGTAGGGTATTCGTTCGTACCATCAACATCAAATTGTTCGAAAAGCTTCGTGAGCAATCCACTTACCTTAACACCAACTACATTATACCGGCGCATTGCAGGGTGTTTGTAGTGGCCCATCACAATAGCCCCACTAAAGAGGTATTGCAGGCAACAGAAGTGCATATGAAATAAAGCTTTTTTATATTTTTTCCGGGCTATACCATTGGGTAAAGCCCTTTATTTTTTATGGCTTTGCCAATACCTCAACAAACGTATCTTTGGCCTTATAAAGCTGAACCAAGAGTGAAATATCGTAATGCAGTATTATTAGTTCTGCTCATCATTATTATAGACCAGGTACTTAAGATCTATGTAAAGACGAACATGTACTACGGAGTAGAGGGTGAAATAAAGATCATAGGCAACTGGTTCCGTTTCCATTTCCTCGAGAACGAAGGTATGGCTTTCGGTATGAGGCTGAGCGAAGCTGCTACCGGTAAGATCATTCTCACGCTTTTCCGCCTGGTGGCAGTTGTATTTGGCTTCTTTCTTTTAAAAAGGCTGGTAGACAAGCAATATACAAAGGGCGCTATCATCTGTGGTGCACTAATATTAGCGGGCGCCCTGGGCAACCTGATCGACAGTATGTTCTATGGTATGATCTTCAGCCATAGCAGTTATCACGTAAGAGGCCTGGCCCATTTTACACCATTTGGCGAAGGCTACGGTCAATTCCTGCAGGGTAAAGTGGTAGACATGTTTTATTTTCCATTATTCAGTGGCACTCTACCTAAATGGATGCCGGTTGTAGGGGGCGAACACTTCGAATTTTTTGAACCTGTTTTCAATTTCGCTGACGCTTCTATCTCAGTAGGGGTGTTGACTTTGGTTTTCTTTCAGAAACGACTCATTCATAAAAAAGCCGCTCAGCCTGTTGGCCAGGGCGCATAGTTCGTTATGGCAGATGAAGAACTGATACCAATAACCGTGTGGCTCGGCGGCCGCAGCTACAGGCTGCGCATCAAGCCTGAAGAAGAGGAGACTGTCCGCAAAGCCGTAAAGCAGGCTGATGAAAAAGTAATGGAGATGCGCACACATTACGCTGGCAGAGACGACCAGGATTTCCTGGCTATGTGTCTGCTCACTTACGCTACCGACGGAGTGACAGGTGAAAGCAACGCATTTGTAGAGAAAGAACTGGAAGGCTTGTCAGCCCGTATCGACAAATTGCTATAAGCCTAAGATTTCAAAGCTTCCAGCAGCACTTCCATTTTACTGCCGCGGGAGCCTTTAATAAGTATTGAAGCATTTTCCGGCTTCCCCTTCCTTATATATTCTGCTGCCTCTTCCGAATTATCGAAGCGCTTATAGAGGTCCGAAAGACCTTCAAACTCTCTCCCAACCAGTATCACTTCTTTCCATTGGTATTGTGATATTAGCTGCACCAGTTCTCTGTGTTCTTTCCGTTCCT
>DASPNB010000539.1:0-3670 GCA_035626755.1 Flavipsychrobacter sp. | reverse complement strand
ATTTGAGCTAATATGTCCTTGATCGGCACAGGTGCTGATGCTGTCACATTCCTTCAGATTTTTGCACTTTTCCTCAAAAAAATTAGACAAAAAGTGTAAAAAAGTTACCCACATAGAGCCCTTAAAATTTGCGTTCACCCTCCCTGAAATCGTATCTTTACACAAACGGCACCTCCGGTGCCCGCAGCAATGAGATGAATAAGATCATCAACGTGAAAAATACACGAAACCCGCTTCCACAGTCACTTTAGGCACCATCCATCCTGCACAGACACTGCACCGTCCCTGCACAAGCTTGCACACATTCGGCACAAGCAGGCACATACCATGCGCAAGGCTGCACACACCTTGCACAAGCATGCACACTAACCACTTTGCAGTTTAATCAGTTATTCCTGCACCTCCTGGTAGCTACATGACAAAAAAGCAAAATGTTTAAAACCCTCTCATTTATCCACCTTCGAAATATCTATATCTGCTATACTGATTTTCGGGTTTCTTTTTTACTTACCTTACCGCGTTTTTAAAAATATTTCCTTAATGTTAACAGCACAACAAGATCCGGTTAAATTAGAACATGCCGGTCAAGATGAAAAAACACGTCAGATGTTACAGCAACTAAAGATCGTTACCGTTATCGGCTCCGGCACTATGGGCAACGGTATCTGCCACGTATTCGCCCAAAGCGGCTTCGAGGTGCACATGATGGATATCAACCAGGCAGCTCTCGATAAGGCACTGGCTACTATCGGTAAGAACATGGACCGCCAGGTAACCAAGGGTACTCTTACTGAAGAAACAAAGCAGCAATCTCTTGGCAACATTAAAACTTACACAGAACTGGCTGAAGCGGTAAAGGATGCTGACATAGTTATTGAGGCGGCTACAGAGAATATTGACCTGAAGGTAAAGATATTTCAGCAGCTCGATCAGCTTTGCCCTGAGCGCACGATTCTTGCTACCAATACTTCTTCTATTTCCATTACACGTATAGGTTCATTCACAAAGCGCCCCGGTAAAGTTATCGGTATGCACTTTATGAACCCCGTACCTGTAATGAAGCTGGTGGAGATCATTAATGGCTATGCTACAGATGCTGAAGTGACCAATGTAGTTTACAAGCTTTCTGAATACCTCGGCAAGGTTCCTTGTATCGTAAACGACTATCCGGGCTTTATTTCTAACCGTATCCTCATGCCGCTGATTAATGAAGCCATTCTTGCCCTGCAGGAAGGCGTTGCAGGTATAGAAGAAATAGACACGATCATGAAACTGGGTATGGCTCACCCCATGGGGCCGCTGCAACTGGCTGATTTCATTGGCCTGGATACTTGCTATTCTATCATGAACGTACTGCACATGGGCTTCGGCAACCAGAAGTACGCACCGGCGACATTATTAGCCAACATGGTACAGGCAGGCTTCTATGGTGTAAAGTCGGGTGAAGGCTTCTACAAATACACTCCGGGCAGCAAAGATCTGGTAGTAAGCGAGCGGTTTAAGAATAAGAGCTGGAAAATATAAACTATCTGTTTTGCTTTGAAGGAGGATCCGAAGATTTCGGATCCTCTTTTTTTTAGGTTTCCGTCCAGGCTTGGGATATCAAGGTCTTGATTAATATATAAGAGTCTGTTCTTTTTAAAAACACTAAAAGCTAATATTCCCAACCGTTATTTTACTCAACTGGAATATAAAACAGTACATCATATAAAAATAAAAATACTAACATTTATTTAACATATGCTTGTTGTTTACTTATCACATTGTTAGATTTAGACGAGTGTAATAAAGGTAAATTAGGTTAGTTTATTTTTTATTATAATTCGTGTATTCCCTGTCTCTGTCATTTACTCATTTTTAAAAGACCAACCATGAAACTTTTCTATCTACTGCTGCTTAGCAGTTTCTTGAGCTATTCAGGCTATTCCCAGAATGCATCAACTTATTTATTTTCCACCTCCACAACTACCTATTCCTATTTATCGGGCGGTACCTCCGTTACCAATATTCTTGGTGATGACCTGCTGGGGTCTTATACTTCCATTGGTTTCAATTTCAATTTTTGCGGAAGCACGTACAATTCGTTTAAGCCAAACTCAAATGGCTGGCTGAGTTTTGCGAATGTTACACCAAGTTCATCCCAAAGCCGCAACAATAGCACAACAAACGCGCAGTATATTGACCCTGTAGTTATGCCTCTTTGGGACGACCTGAGCGGCAGCGGCGGAAGTGCCATGTATCAGGTGTCCGGTACTGCACCTAATAGGGTCTTCACCTTTGAGTGGCGGAACTGGCGCTGGCTGTACTATGCAAGTTCCGGCTGTATTTCATTCCAGGTTAAGCTTTATGAAACCACCAATGTAGTTGAGTTTATTTACAAGCAGGAGTCCGGTACCCTCCAGGGGCCTTCCGCAACGATCGGTATTGCCAGGCTAAATTCAGACTATAAAACGCTTAGTAATTCTTCCAGTTCTCCTACTGCTTCTTCTTCCAGTTTTTATACCAGCATCAACTCAAAGCCGGCTAATGGCCAGATTTACAGGTTCAGCCCGCCTGTTGTGTGTTCGGGTATGCCCACTGCCGGATCAATTTCTGCGTCAGCATCAACAATATGCGGAACGGGTTCCACTACTCTTAACCTGGCGGGTGCATCATTTGGCTCAGGTATTACTTATCAATGGCAGTACTACAACGGTTCCTCATGGGTAAATGTTGGCACTAACGCGACGTCTTACACAACTGCGAACCTAACGAGTACTACCCAGTTTCGCTGTCAAGTTTATTGCTCTAATTCGGGCATGACTGCTACGGCGTCTGCAATAACAATCACCGTTGATCCTAAGCCTTCTCTCGCATCTACCACTTCAGAAGTATTCATTTGCGGCTCAGGCAATAGTGCAACATTGTCCGTTTCCGGTGGTGGCACTTCATATTCATGGTCGCCATCTACAGGCCTTAGCTCTACCTCAGGCACAAGTGTCACTGCCTCTCCGTCCTCTACCACTGTATATACGATTACTGCGACGCTGGGTGGCTGCGACTCTTCTGTCATACTTCCTGTAAATGTTGCTCCCCTAATAAGTGGTATCGCAACAACTGCTACACCCTCGGCGGTTTGCTCGGGGGAAAGCACGCAACTTCAGACTTCTGCGGGAGGCACGACATATAGTATGTATCGTATTATTCCGGCTTTTGTTACCCAAACCAGCCCGCAGACGCCGGGCTTTACCAGTAATGATGATGGCTATGCAACTGTCAGCATTCCTTTTTCTTTCAATTTCTACGGCAACAGCTATTCCACCATCTATATAGGCACTAATGGCTATGTTGGTTTCAGTACAACCAGTATGACGAGTCTGAGTCCTCAAACCTTACCAAGTACTACAAATCCAAGTAACCTGATAGCACTTTTCTGGCATGATTTAAATCTGAACAATGGCGGAAGTGTTACTTACAGTACCGAGGGTATTGCTCCATACAGGAAGTTTGTGGTGTACTATAATAACGTTAAAGATTATTCTAATGCTACATCTTCTAACAACAGGGGACAGATCATTCTTTATGAGAGTACGAACGTGATTGACGTTATAGTTGATGAAACTTACAACACCGCTTCCACGTATTCACGTACACTCGGAATTGAAAATTCAGGCGGTAGCTCAGGGCTTGC
>DASPNB010000538.1:0-3033 GCA_035626755.1 Flavipsychrobacter sp. | reverse complement strand
TGACCATAGGTGAACACACTACCATAGATTCTTCTATCATTAAGGATTCTATCATTGGTTCTTATGCGGAGTTGGAAGAAGTAGTGTTGCATTCGTCCATCATTGGTAACGATGCCTATGTGCGTGGCCTTAGCCAAAGCTTGAATATCGGTGATAATACGGAGATAGATCTCGGTTAATTCAACTGAATCTTTTCAGCGTCTTTCTTGATGGTAAGCTCCCAGCGCCAGGCGGTGTCCATCATTTCATGAAGGCCGTATTTTGTTTCCCAGCCTAGTACGGCACGGGCTTTCTGGTTGTCGGCATATACCTCAATAACATCGCCCGGTCTGCGGGGGCCGATCTTGTAGTTCAATTTCTGACCCGAGGCATTCTCAAATGCATTGATCAACTCCAATACCGTAACACCGTTACCTGTACCAAGGTTAAATACTTCGCATTTATTCTTATTTCTTTTTTCTATCAGGCACTCCAGTGATTTGGTGTGGGCATTGGCTATATCCATTACGTGTACATAGTCTCTTACACACGATCCGTCGCGGGTAGAGTAGTCGCTGCCAAATACCGTCATCTCGGCACGTTTACCTATTGCAGTCTGGGTGATCATCGGTACCAGGTTTTCGGGTTTGTCCTGTAGTTCACCTATTATGGCGGTAGGATGCGCTCCTACCGGATTAAAATAACGAAGAAGAGATACACTAAAGTTGCGGTTCTGTGCTGCAAAGTCGCGGCAGATAGCTTCACCCATTTGCTTGGTACGCGCATATGGCGACTCAGGTTCACCGAGTGCAGCAGTTTCTTTCACGGGCAGTTCCTTGGGGTTGCCATAAACAGAACATGAAGATGAGAACACAAAATGATCTACACCATAGTTCTGTGCACACTGCAAAAGATTGACCAGTGAATTAATATTATTCCTGAAGTATTTAAGTGGTTGCTGAACTGATTCCGGTACCGATTTGTAGGCCGCAAAATGTACTATTCCTACTATGTCGGGGTTTTCGATAAAGATGGCTTCGGTATCTTCCAGGTCGCAGAGATTGACCCTGTAGTTCTTTACGTTGCGCTTTGTGATCTGCTCAATACCCTGTAACATTCTCAGCGAGCCCTTCGACAGATCGTCAACTGAAATGACGTTAAACCCGTTCTCTATCAGGTCCACTATTGTATGCCCGCCTATGTATCCGCAGCCTCCTGTTACAAGAATTTTCTTCATCCCGCGCATTTAATGCAAATATACTGCATCTAACGCACCTGCTGCATTTCGACCAATTTTTTATATAGGCCATTATTCCGTATAAGGCTTTCGTGGTTGCCTCTTTCAGCTATTTTCCCGTTGTTCAATACTATGATCTCATCGGCATGCTGCACGGTAGATAACCTGTGTGCAATCACTATACAGGTACGGTTTTGCATCAGGTTGTTAATGGCATCCTGTACCAGGCGCTCACTCTCTGTATCAAGAGAAGAAGTGGCTTCATCCAAAATAAGAATTGGAGGATTTTTCAGCACTGCCCGGGCAATGGTCACCCGTTGACGTTCACCCCCGCTAAGCCTGTTGCCCCTGTCGCCGGCCTCAGTCTGGTAGCCGTCTTTTTTATTCAGGATAAAATTATGCGCATGCGCGATCTTCGCTGCATCTTCCACACGTTCCAGCGTAGCACCACCGGTTCCCAGGGTTATATTGTTGTAGATGCTGTCGTTAAATAGCATCGGGTCCTGGCTCACTACGCCCATCAGCCGGCGCATGTCATCCAGTTTATACTCTTTTACGTTTACTCCGTCTATCAGTATCTCGCCGCTGGTTACATCGTGAAAGCGCGGTATCAAATCCACCAGTGTAGATTTACCCGCACCAGATGCGCCCACCAGCGCTATAGTCTTTCCTTTCAGTATGGTCAGGTCTATTCCATCCAGTATCTTTCTTTCTCCGTATTGAAAGTGCACATTCCTTAATTCTATCGCCTGCTCAAAGGATTTAATAGGCTTTGCATTCGGCATTTCCTTTACCACATTCTCAGTATGCAGCAACTGCTCTATACGCTGCAGCGCTGCTGAACCTTTCTTTACATTATAGAAAGCAGTAGATAGATTCTTAAAAGGATTAATGATCTGCGTGAAGTAAACGATATACTGCAGGAATAAAGCTCCCGCCAAACTACTTTCTTCCGAGAGTACCAGCCTGCCCCCATACCATAATATGATACTCACCACAAGTACTCCCAGCGTTTCCGACACCGGCGACGCGAGGTCCCTTCTTGTTGTCAGCGAGTTCTTGGTGCGGAATAATAAGTTGTTCAGCTGGAAGAACCGCAGCCTCTGGTGCTTCTCAGCATTAAATGCCTTTACCACGCGCATACCGGCTATAGTCTCGTCTATCAGGCCAAGCATACTGCCAGTTTGCTCCTGCGCCAGTGTAGAAATCCTCTTCAGCGATTTACTGATGCGGCCTATGATCAAACCCGCCACCGGTAAAAATATCAGTAAGAACACTGTTAGCTGCGGACTGATACTCACCATAGCGGCCATGAAGAAGAGAATAGTAAGCGGCTCACGTATGAATACTTCCAGCACACTTACTATCGAATATTCCACCTCGTTCATGTCATTGGTCATCTTCGATACCAGGTCGCCTTTGCGTTCTTCGGTAAAGAACCCTATCGGCAGAGATAGTATCTTATCAAACATCTCCTCTCTTAGCCTGCGCAATATTGAATTGCGCAGGGGAGTAAGCACGAACATCGATAAATACAGGAAGATGTTTTTCAGCAGGGTAAAACCAACGGCCGCTACGCATATATAGGCCAACGCATTCACTTTTCCCTGCTCCGTCACCAGGTCATTTACCAGGCCCAGTATGTTACCCAGCAACCCGCTCGCTTTCTGCATGGTCTCTCCCACCGCACCGAATATCACCATCATAATAGGTGACAGCATACCCAGCGAGAACAGGGAGAAGACTACTGCCAGCAGACTGAACAGGAAATACAAAGCCACTTTGCCCTTGTATTCCTTCACATACTGCAGTATCCG
>DASPNB010000537.1:0-9223 GCA_035626755.1 Flavipsychrobacter sp. | reverse complement strand
CAGCTTAGGTTGCCGGTGTTTGTGAAACCAAATGAAAGCGGATCGAGCCTGGGTGTAAGCAAGGTGAAGAGTGTGGAAGAACTATTGCCGGCTATAGAGAAAGCGTTCGGGGAAGATAACGAGGTGCTGATAGAAGAATTTATAGAAGGACGTGAACTTACCATAGGTGTTTACAAGATAAAAGGACAGGTATATACACTGCCCGCTACAGAAATACTAAGCAAAAACGAGTTCTTTGACTATGAGGCAAAATATACACCGGGTGTGACCAACGAGGTAACCCCAGCCGAGATAGACCAGAAAACCCGTGAACACCTGGAAACGAAAGCGGCGAGCCTTTACAGGCACCTCAACTGCCGCGGTATAGTGCGTATGGACTTTATACTGGAGAAGAAATCGGGTAAGCTATTCTTCCTGGAAGTGAACACTATGCCAGGTCAGAGTGAGAACAGTATCGTTCCTCAGCAGGTGAGGGCAGCAGGAAAGAGCCTGAAAGAATTTTATGGAGACCTGATAGAAGACTGCCTGCAGAGCAGGCCAGCACTTGTTCAGTAATTTGTATATTGTTGCTTAGTAATGATCAACGAAGAAATTAAACAGAAATTTTGGTTCAACCTGTTGGTAGTGTTAGCACTGGCAACCTGCCTGTATGTTCTCTTTTTCATCTCCCTGGGATTTATCACCCGTCATGGTAAAGAGATGAAAGTGCCGAATGTTACGAAACAGAATATAAAACACGCACAAGAATCACTTGAGAGCCTAGGTTTTGAAGTAGTGATCGATTCTGCCTACGAGCCGAAGCAAAAACCGTTTATAGTATTGTCGCAGATACCGGATACAGGTGCTGTGGTGAAGAATGGTCGTACGGTGTTCCTGACGGTAAATAAAAAAGATCCGCCTGCAACGCCAATGCCTAACCTAGTGGGTTTGTCGTTTCGAAGTGCGGAAATGATACTGAAGAATAATAAGCTATTCCTGGGAGACACAAGCTACAGACCTGATATAGCTAAAGGCGCGATTTTGGAGCAAAGCTACAGGGGCCGCATAATAAGGCCCGGTGAAATGGTGCCACAGGGAAGCAGGATCAGTTTGGTAATAGGCGAAGGGCTAGGCAATGTGCAAATAAACATGCCGGATGTAATTGGTTATACATACGAGGAGGCTGTGAACTTACTTGCGGGCACAGGTTTGCAATACTATACCATATTTGAAGGAGAAATATCTGATACGGCTGCGGCTGTGATATACAATCAAAGCCCTAAACCGTTTAATGAAATAGGAGAACCGAATAGGATAAAAGAGGGAGATATGGTAGATATCTATATAAAACAGACTGCTACCATGGAGGAGATGGAGGGTAATAAAAAAGCCCGGATACCGTTAGATGAAGAACCCTAAAACTACTATCAGCAAAAGATGAGGAGAGCCTTATTCAACATATTGTTCAGCTTGTTATGCATCAGTTCTGTGAGTGCACAAGAAGGGGTTGCGCCTATAGATCATAATCCTTTGCTGACAGGCAGGAAAAGTGGGACTGCGATGTATAAAAGCACGGCTCTTTCGTTACCAATCTTTGACGACTTTACAGGCTATAGTCCCTACCCAGACTCAACAATATGGGCTGACGACCATGTATATGTGAATAATACTATGGGAATCAGCCCGGTGAGTCGCGGAGTTGCTACATTTGACGCATTAAGTAAATATGGGAAGCCCTACGATACTATTTATAATACCAATATAGTATACGCAGACAGCCTTACTCTGAAGCCACTTGATCTATCAGCTTACCAGGTTTCTGATAATATTTTCCTCAGCTTTTATTACCAGGCACAAGGGAGAGGATTTGCTCCCGAGATGGCGGATTCGCTAATCCTGTTTTTTAGAAAAAATAATGGTACATGGGTAAAAGTATGGTCGAGAGAAGGACATCCTGCGGAGCATTTTAAGCAAGTGATCTTGCCAGTAGATGACACTTCATATTTCTATACTGATTTCCAGTTTCGTTTTGTGAACAAGGCATCAATCAACACTAATGATGATGTATGGAACATTGATTACGTAAGATTGGATGCGAACCGAAATCCTGCAGATACGGCGATAAATGACGTAGCCTTTGTAACAGATCCCAGCTTTATGCTCAACGACTATGCCTATATGCCCTACAGGCATTACCTGGCAAATGTGAGCGGAGAACTGGGAACGCAGATAGTGGATAGTATACGCAATGGCTATGCCGTTGTTCAAAATGTGAACTACGGATTTACTGCCAGGGAGTCGATCAGCAATACACCACTCTCGAGCAACGGCCTGACAAGCATAGGTATCAATCCTTATGCCATCAACAGTGCAAGCCAGGCAACCTATAGCAATACGGTGCCGATAGGTGGTGTATATGACAAGGTAATCTTCGAGAATAAGTTCTATATCCAGTCAGTTTCCGGAACCGACAATAAATTGAATGATACTGTAATCAGGGAGCAGATCTTTGATAACTACCTGGCCTATGATGATGGGACAGCAGAGAAAAGCTACTACCTGAATATGTTTCCCAGCTTGCCGGGTAAAATTGCCATAGAGCACCACTTAAACCAGCCGGACGTTCTGCAGGGAGTGGATATTTATTTTGGCAGGCAGGTACCTGTAGGCAGCAACAAGATATTTTCTATTGCAGTTTACAGAAAACTACAGGGAGTGGACGGAGCGCCCAATGATGAACTGCTACTTCAGCAGGACTTTATGTACCCGCGCTACTTTGAGGTGAATAGCTACTGTACGTACAAGCTTGATAACCCCCTGTCTTTGCCTGCAGGAGCATTTTACGTAGCTACGATACAGCCGGCCCTGAGCGGAAGTGACAGTTTATACCTTGGGCTCGATGTGAACAGGGAGCAGGCTAATCATGCATACTATAACGTGGATGGAACATGGAACTCATCGAATGTCAGCGGAGCGATAATGATACGCCCGCTGGTGGGACAAACCGTATTTAATACCTACATAAATGACGAAAAGGGCCTGTTGATAAAGGAACAAGGCAATGTTAGCATCTATCCTAATCCTGCGAAGGATAAGATCGTTTGCCAATATGCAGGTGATCATAATACTAAATACTATATCAGCGACATCCAGGGCCGACTATTAAAACAAGGCGGTCTTGGTGCTGACAAGCAAATAGATATATCGGAGCTACTCCCGGGCATGTATATTATCAGGCTTGAAATAGACGGTGTAGCTGAGACTCCTCAAAAGATCATTAAACAATAGCAATGCAGGAAATAACAGTAGAAGAATTGAAAAGCCGTGTAGATGCCGGTGAGCAGCTGAACGTGATAGATGTTCGTGAACCAGACGAATATGCCGAATATAACCTGGGAGCTAAGCTGATACCACTGGGACAAGTGCTGAGTATGCAGCTGGACGAATTGGATGACCTGAAAAATGAGGAGCTGATCATTCACTGCAAGTCAGGAAAACGCAGCCTCCAGGCCTGCCTGGTAATGGAACAGATGGGATTTAGCAATGTAAAGAACCTGGTGGGTGGTGCAATGGCCTGGCAGGAAAAATTCAATAATGCAAAGATCAGCTAGTGCGCTGGGCAAACGGGCATGCACGAGATAGAACCTTTTTACAACTGGCGCCATTTGTATATGGCTGAAGAAGATGAAAACTCGCCCTTCTTTGGAAAAGAGTATAGTGAGTTTGAATTTTCCAATACAGTTTACAACTACTATATACATCCGCAATGGGACGAGTTTGGTTCCCGCACTCTCTATCTTAAGATACTCTTCGCCGATTATGATTTCAACTATGCTATATTAGAATTGATAGGGGAGTGGAATGATGCGGTAGAGAACGATATTATGCAGCTAAAGCGTTCCATAATAGACGAGATGATACCTAAGGGAATCAATAAGTTCATCCTGATAACGGAAAATGTTCTCAATTTCCATAGCAGTGACAGAGATTATTATGAAGAGTGGTATGAGGACATAAAAGACGAAGGCGGCTGGATAGTAGCGCTAAATATGCCTGAACAAACCAGGTACGACTTTGAGAAAAGCCATGTGGACTGGTATGTGAAGCTAATAGAACATGCCAACTGGAGAACATTGCAGCCGCAGCATTTGTTTCAGCTGGTAGACAACCAGATGCTGAGGCTGGGGGAGGGATAGTTTTTCAGTGGCAGAGTGCGGCTTATGGCCAATAGGGCAGCACCTACGGAGCTGTACCATTTCTGATCATAGTTCTACAAAGCGGTAGCTCCTACGGAGCATATTTTATAACCTACTTAAAAGCAAAGCGCCTTCACTTCTGAAGGCACTTTGCACTTGAGTTTGGCACTTTACTAGATAATTTAAAAAAAAGGCGATAATCCTTTGATGTATCGCTATTTTTTTCGAACTTTATGTCTAGTTAAACTACTAGATATGGGATATCCAACAAAGATACAGTTAATCAAGAGAGTAAATAGCGAGCAATGGTATGTTAACTTTCCGGCTGCAGTTGCTCAGGCGATTGAATTTAAGCAAGGTGAGGTTGTAGAATGGATGATAGACGATCATCAACGCTTGGTGCTTCAAAGAAGTGATGATGCTGTAAAGGATCTTAAAAAAAAACTACCGAAAAAGAAGGGATAATATCTCATTTCGATGCTCTTTTTGATAAATGCTTACCTGCTTTTAAACAAACCAGGACCTTTCAAAGAGCTCGGGAGCTGGCACATGGGGTAATATCATGTATTGGCAGATGTACTATAACCGGCATGTTGACTGCGAGTGGCAATCAGTTTAACGATTGGAGTGCTGCGTATAGAATTTTTAAAGGGCAACGAATGAATATTGATACCCTATTCGGAGCGGTCCGCAAAGAAGTAGTGGTTCAAAACAAGACGGAGCAGGAGAATATCTATGCCCACATGGATGACACGATTTTACGTAAGAGAGGAAAAAAGATATCAGGAACAGGGTGGCTACGCGATCCACTTGGACCGCCTTTTTGTAATAATTTCATATGGGGCCAGCGGTTCGTTCAAGTCTCATTATCGTTGATAGAAAAAGAAGTATTGGGACCCTCCAGGGCCATTCCAATAGATTTCAAGCATTGTCCTCCAACCAGGAAGCCCTCAAAAAACGCTACTGAATCTGATATAGCGCTTTATCGGGAAAGACAGAAGAAAGAAAAGATGAGTGAAGTTGGTGTGCAACGAATAATAGCTCTAAGAAAAAACTTAGATGAAGACGGGTTCAACAATAAAAAACTTATTCTAAGCGTGGATGGAAGTTACACAAACGGAACTGTGCTTAAAAAATTACCAGACAATGTAGATTTAATTGGTAGAATTAGAAAGGACTCAAAAATATATTCATTACCCACATCGCAACAATCAGGCAAAGGACGTAAGCGTTATTACGGTGCAGAGATGCCTACTCCTGAACAGATAGACAAAGCGAGGATTACCCTTACCAATCAATAGAGGCATGGGCTGCAGGGAAGATGAGGACATTCCAGGTGAAAGTTGTCAAAAATGTTCGCTGGAGAAAATCAGGCAATAGAAACTTAATGCTAATTATAATTAGACCGGTGGCATACCGGCTTACCAAAAAAACAAAACTGCTTTATAGGAACCCTGCCTATCTAATCTCAACCAATCAGGAAATGGACATAGCATTACAAGTTCAAGCTTATATAAGAAGATGGGAAATAGAAGTCGGGTTTAGAGACCAGAAAACACTGATGGGTTGTGGCCAGGCGCAAATACGGGAAGAATCGGCTGTTGAAAAGGTACCAGCATTTGTATCCGCTTGCTATGCTATGATGCTTCTAGCGTCTCACAGAGTTGAAATAAATAAGCCAAAAAATTTACCGGGACCAAAATGGCATACCAATTTTAAAAAGCTTCGGACTAGCACTGGTGATATAATAAGCAGGTGTAGAGTCGAAAAATGGGCGGAAAGTACCAGGATTAATTTTTCCGACTTCGTGAACATTGAAAAAAAACTCTCGAAGTTGGGGAAATTAGCAAATCCCGTGCTTTCTTCCCTTTTTTATGCCCGGAATTAGCCAAACTCAAGAAAAAGCGCCTTCACTTCTGAAGGCACTTTGCATGTATGAAACGTTATCTTATTTCTTATAACCTTCTACTTCGTGGAAAACAATATTCATCATGCAACCTGCGCAGGCTTCCACGTTTTCCCGTTTTTCGTTTGAGAAGGAATCCATAGTAGCAACTTCCTTATCGCCCGGTTTTAGTTTCATACTTCCTTTCACATTGCCATTATCGAGCTCGAAACGGATACCGTTCTGATCGATATTAGTAATTTCTACCTCGTAGCGACAACCCTTGAGTATTTTTCTTATCGCTTTTATGCGGACAGATATTTTGACGTGTGGTTGCCCTTTTTTGGTCATCCAGTCGGAACCTAAGGTCATTTCAACAGGAGCACTCCAATCGAGGTTGCCATTGGGGAATTTAAATTCGGTCCCGTTCACAGAGACAGCGTAGGAGGCCAGGCTGAGGAATAATGCAGTAGTAAGTGTGATCAACTTTTTCATGTGTATCAGAAATTTTCTGCAAAATGCGACATGTAGTCCGCATAGAAAATGTGATATTAGTGGTAACGATATGTTTACACGCTGTGGGCATTGATATGATTTCCTTTCCTTTTTTGGCCTTGTCGCAGTATCTTTGCAGAGATTTTACAAATAAATTACATTTAGCCGGATTCGTATGAACTGGAAACAAGCGTTTAGCACCTCCATCGGTAAAAAGCTTCAAATGAGCTTAACCGGAATTTTTCTCATTCTTTTTCTGATAGTTCACTGCTACATCAATGCCCAGATATTCTGGAATGATGGAGGAGAGAAATTTGAAGAGGCAGCCCACTTTATGGGCACCAACTTTATTATCCGGACTATCGAGATCGGATTGGCAGCTTTCCTGCTGCTGCATATCATTCAAGGCCTTAACCTCTGGATCAAAAATATGGGTAAGCGCAAAGTGCGTTATGCTACATCGGCAGGTGGCCAGACGAGTGCCTGGTACCGCCGCTCAATGGGTATCCTGGGTTCTTTGCTTTTAATATTCCTTGTGATACATACCAGCAAGTTCTGGATACCTAACCGCGCTTCTCAAATATCCGGTAACGGTGAATTACCTCTGTATGAGATGATGAAGCTTGAGTTCCAGAATATCTGGGTTGTGCTGATCTATGTTTTTGGTTGCGTCACACTGGCATGGCACCTGGTGCATGGCTTCTGGAGCTCGTTCCAGACCCTGGGTCTTTCGACATACAGGTATAAGGGTATTATCAATGGTATAGGAGTTGCCTTTGCCATTATAGTGCCTGCAATATTCGCACTTATGCCGATTGCCTTCTATATGGGCTGGATATCTTAATTAATTTGATTTTCATTTAAAGGATTATATGCCACTTAATTCAAAAATACCTGCCGGAGAACTCGCTGAAAAGTGGGAAAAATACAAGTCGACCTGTAAACTGGTAAATCCGGCTAATAAACGTCAGTTGGAGATACTGGTGATCGGAACCGGGCTTGCCGGTGCTTCTGCCGCTGCGGCTTTAGGTGAACTGGGTTATAAAGTAAAGACATTTTGTTTCCAGGATAGTCCGCGCCGTGCGCACTCTATTGCTGCGCAGGGTGGTATCAATGCGGCTAAAAATTACCAGAACGACGGAGACAGCACTTATCGCCTGTTTTACGATACTATAAAAGGCGGTGACTACCGGGCGCGCGAGGGCAATGTGCACCGCCTGGCTGAAGTGAGCGCTAATATCATAGATCAATGTGTGGCGCAGGGTGTTCCATTTGCGCGTGAATATGGCGGACTGCTGAGCAACCGATCATTTGGTGGCACACAAGTACAACGTACATTCTATGCTGCCGGCCAAACCGGCCAGCAGTTGCTGATAGGTGCTTACCAGGCACTAGAGCGCCAGATAGCCCTGGGGAATGTTACCCAATACTCCCGCCACGAAATGCTGGAGGTAGTGACTATTGACGGCAAGGCCCGCGGTATCATTGCCCGCAACCTGGTGACAGGCGAGCTGGAACGTTTCTTTGGTCATGCTGTACTGCTGTGTACAGGTGGGTATGGTAACGTATTCTATCTATCTACCAACGCCATGGGCTGTAATGTAACGGCTGCATGGAAAGCACATAAAAAAGGTGCTTACTTCGGTAATCCATGCTATACACAGATACACCCAACCTGTATACCGGTGAGCGGCGACCACCAGAGCAAGCTGACCCTGATGTCAGAATCTCTGCGTAATGATGGCCGTATATGGGTTCCTAAAAAACAAAACGATACCCGTAAGCCGGGAGACATACCTGAAGAAGAAAGAGACTATTACCTGGAGCGCAGGTATCCTGCCTTCGGTAACCTTGTACCACGTGATGTGGCCAGCCGTGCTGCCAAGGAGCGTTGTGATGCCGGGTATGGAGTAGGGGCCTCAAAAATGGCTGTTTACCTTGACTATGCCTCCGCGATAGAAAGGTATGGCAAGGTAGAAGTGGGTAAGCAAGGGATTGCCAATGCTGATAAAGACACGATAACGCGCCTGGGTAAGGAAGTGGTGAAGGAAAAATATGGTAACCTCTTTGACATGTATGCGAAAATAACCGGTGAGAACCCATATGAGGTGCCTATGCGCATTTATCCTGCGGTGCACTACACGATGGGTGGGATTTGGGTGGACTATGAATTGATGACAACCGTACCCGGATTGTATGCCTTAGGTGAAGCCAACTTCAGCGACCACGGCGCCAACCGCCTGGGTGCATCGGCACTGATGCAGGGCCTGGCTGATGGTTATTTTGTGATACCTTATACACTTGGTAACTACTTAGCGGATGATATCCGTACCAAGTCGATACCAACAAACCATCCGGCGTTTGAAGCTGCTGAAAAAGAAGTAAGCGACCGCATTAATAAATTGATGAGCATTAAAGGCAAGGAAAGCGTAGAAAGCTTCCATAAACGCCTGGGCAAGATTATGTGGGACAAATGCGGTATGGCCCGTAACGCAGAAGGACTGAACCAAGCTATAGAAGAAATAAAAGCACTGCGCAAGGAATTCTGGAGCAATGTGTTTATACCGGGTGAAGTGAATGAATATAATCCTGAACTGGATAAGGCGGGCCGTGTGGCGGATTTCCTGGAACTGGGTGAGCTGATGTGCCTGGACGCCCTGAACCGCAA
>DASPNB010000536.1:0-3116 GCA_035626755.1 Flavipsychrobacter sp. | reverse complement strand
GTCTTCAACTTCCAGGGATTTCCTTTAGTGCCTTGCATAACGTTTATTTTTAGTGTTTTGAATAAGTTCTGCTTCTTTTTTCAGGTCTGCGGCAAACTGTTCGAATGCCTTATCGAATGGCGGAATGTATTTTGCATACATGGGGAACATCAGTCCGCCTATTTTTTCCGACATCGTAAAAGTAATGGTGTTATCGCTGTTTTTCGCCAGTGTATATACCCGGTTGCCTTTGCCGTCGCCCCATACCATACGTTGCTCAGGCTCCAGTTCTTTTACTTTCAGCTTAAAGGTTCTCTTCACATCAAGCACGGATTTGAGCCTTATTTTCTCGCCTTTTGCAATATTGCCCTCTATGGAAATGACGGTACTGTTCCACCTGGGGTAATCCGGTGCATTGGTAAGTAGCGCCCAGATGATGGCCGGGTCTGCCTTTATGGTGTTTTGTACGGAAGTTGCCCGACTGAAGGTTTTCTTCACCGTGTAGCTTTGCCTTCCTGTGCCTTTGTAAAAGTAGTTGCGCTCATAATTGCCAGGATTGTGACGAGATATTTCATCATTTTCCATTTTCGACGATTGGCGTAAAAAAAACGATAGGCTATTTGTCGTTTTTTTCTAAATATTTTTCCATCACCTTTCTATTGTGCTCTAAATGATGCAGTTGCAATTCTGCGGCGCCTGATTCGAACGGGTCGATACCCTGAACTACTTGCATCCGGAGGTCAAAAAGGTGCTCCTTATTTCCGCCGGCAGCCTCGTGTGCCATATCTATTTTCACCAGCTCTTCCTGTAGTTTCTGATGCGGGTTGAAAATGCCATTGAGTTCGGAACATTGGTGACAGACCCCCTGCTGGTTAACAAGCGCACACCGCCCGTCAAAGACCTTTATCATTTTTGAGCGGCCGGTATGCAGGTGATATTTTACCATCGCTTCGGTAATGTCTGTAATAACAGCTATTTCGCTCACCTTAAAATCATACACTTCTTTCAGCAGCAGGCACACCTGTTGTTCCAGTGGTAAGGATTTGGCGATGCATGTAAAGCAAAAAGCAATATGTTCCTTTATTTCGAATGCACCCTGGGGCGAGGTAGCGCTTATCTGCATTGCCTCACCAAAGAATTGCGGATCGCCCATTGCGGCTTCTTTGCAGATATCGGTCACGTTCTCTACCCAGCGCTTTTGAGCGCGCAGGTTATCCTTTACCAGGTTGGACGCGATGGCGAAGAGCCATGTCTTTAGCGACGATTCACCTCTGAAGGTATCCAGTTTTTCGTGCGCCTTCAGGTAAGTATCCTGCACAATGTCTTCTGCGTCGGTACGGCTGGCTGTAATGCGCAATATGTATGATTTAAGTTGCGCACGGATATTTTCGAATTCACGCGCCAGTTCTTCTTTGCTATTCTGCATCTTTCAGCTTTATCCATTCTTTTATTACAGACTCTAACGCTTTTTTCTTTTCCTCAATATCCTTCATGTCCTCGAATTTGGCCACGCGGCCTTGTGCAGCGTCGCCTTCCAGCAGCCCGGATTTGTTGGGCAGTGAGGCGCCGTAGTGGAACATGAGGCTGACGTGTTTTTTTGCATTTAAAAAATAGGAAGCGATGTTCCCCTTATACATAAAGGTGGGTGAACTCCATTTGATATCCTCTGTTATCTTGTCGCTCGTGTTCATGATGATGTCCCGGACACGTTGTATTTCTGCATGTAAGGGGTGGTTTTTCTTTTTCAGGAACTCATCCACTTTGACACTGCCGGAAGTGGCCGATGCAGGTTTCACTTTTGAGTTTACTGTCTCAGTGCTTCTCCTTGCACTTACTTTTTTAGTTGCCATATATGCAATTTAAAAATTAAATTTACAAAACAGGTGCCCTTGGGTCCGCAGCAATATTTAAGAATACTTAAAAGTGCCAACGACGTTAGCGGCCTGTGACGACGGCGTATGTACTGCATTCCTTGTGCTGCAACGCTGGAAAGATCACAACATAAATAAGGATTTATGAAAAATTCAATCAACTGGTTTGAGATACCGGTAACCGATTTTGAACGGGCAAAAGAATTTTACGGAAAGCTATTCGATGCCGAAATCCAGGTGATGCCTCATCCGGAATATAAATACGGTATGTTGCCCGGGGACATGCAAAATGGCGTAAGTGGCGGAATAGTGCAGGGACCCGGATTTGAGCCTTCTGACAAGGGGCCATTGATCTACCTGAATGGCGGCGATGACTTGAGTGGTCCCTTGTCAAGAGTGGAAGCTGCAGGTGGTAAAATTATTCTGCCTAAAACCTCGATAGGCCCTAATGGATTTATGGCGCATTTTATTGACTCGGAAGGCAATAAGATGGCACTGCATTCAATGAACTGATATTTGAATCAAACACGCAGCAATACACGGCCTGTTTGATTCAAATTGATCTTCTTTCAGGCTTATTGTTCCAGTATCTTCTTGATATTTTCGAGGTCCTTTTGATTTGCCTTACGCATCATCCTTTTCATAAACGGCGCAAACAGCCTGGAGAAACCGGTGGGATTACCCTTGTTTCTTAGCGTCATGCGTGTGATTTTATTGTCTATACTTTCCCAGGTATAGGTCGTTTCCATAGGAAACGGGCCTTCCGCAGTACACATGACCAGTTTCTTACCCGGCACAAATTCTGTGAATTCATAAGTGTATGCCAATTTCCGGCCCAGGAAATGAGCGACAAAAGCGACCCTGGTGCCCACCTGCAACGGCCGTGGAGTTTTCCATTCAGCGGATTTTATATTCACATACCATTCGGGAGCGTTATCTGGGTTCGCAGCATACGCTGCTACTTTTTCCAGAGGTGCGTCGATCGTTATTTCCGTCAATACGTCTACCATGATCATTTTTTTAGATACCCTGCCTGTAAAACAGGTCACAGGCAGGGCGTGTTACTATCCGTTTATTCCTTCCATTATCTTGATGGGGCGTACTTCAATTCTTGCGCCGGTTCCGTCTTCAAATACCGGGTTTTCCTTTGCTATTTGCATGGCTTCGTCCAGGTTTGCAGCCTGTATAAGGAAGTAGCCGGCGATCACCTCTTTTGTTTCATTGTATGGGCCATCTTTCAGGCTGCCGGGTTTGCCGGAAATAATG